>CAVCXQ010000063.1:0-6913 GCA_963606275.1 uncultured Muribaculaceae bacterium
GTCATCCGGCGCAGGACGGCGGGCGACCCCCGCTTGAGCGCGCACCGCTCACGCCCCGGGCTACCGTGCGGTCCAATCTAAATGCGACACGCCTGCTCCATTGCATTACCCCCTTGCAAAACGCGGAGAATATTGCTATATTACGCTTCGGATGCGGGGAAGGTGTCCTCGCGCCCTGTCTAGACAAGCAAAAAGTAAGGATCAAGAAATGGCTAAGAAGGTTCCGACAACCAAGTCCGAGATCATGGTCGCGATCGCCGACGCCGCCGGCATCAGCAAGAAGCAGGCCGTCGCCGCGTACGAGAAGTTCCTCGAGATCGCGTACGAAGGCGCCAAGGGCACGAAGGGCATCCTCCTCCCGGGCCTCGGCAAGCTCATCAAGATCAACCGCAAGGCGCGCATGGGCCGCAACCCGGCGACCGGCGAGCAGATCAAGATCGCCGCGAAGAAGGTCGTGAAGTTCCGCGTCGCGAAGGCCGCGAAGGACGCCGTTCTCGCCTAAGGGCAACGTCAGTCCGGAAGACAGGGCGCAGTCCGCGAGGGCTGCGCCCGTCTTCTTTCGCTCACCGCATCATCCCGCGCTCGCGCAGCGAGTCCAGCGCGCCGGACAGCCGCTCGCGCCGCTCGCGCATCGCGTCCTCCGGCGAGACGATCAGCGACGGCTGCCCGCCGTCCGGCGCGTCGCGGAAGTTCGACACGCCGAACCCGACCAGCCGCACCGCCCCGTATGGCGCGGCGCGTTCAGGCCACGCCTCGTCGAACAGCGCGGACGCCGCCGCCCTGAAAGCCATGTCGTCGCGCGACGGATGCGGGAACGGCGCCTGCCGCAGCTTCGTCTCGAACGCCGCGCTCCTGATCTTGAGATGCGCCGTCGTCGCCCAGCGTCGCTCGCGGCGGAAGCGGTAGCCGACCTCGCCGGCAAGCGACAGCAGCTTCTCGCGGACGACCTCCCGGCGCGGCTCGTCCACCTCGAAGGTGTGCTCGCGAGACACCGACTTCTCCTCGCGCGGAGTGTCCCGGACAAACGCCTCGGAGCGTCCGAACGCAAGGTCGATCAGCGACTGCGGGACGAGTCCGCCCGGCTTCAGCCGCTGGAGGTCTCCGCAAGTCAGGATGCCGTAGGGCCGCAGTGCCTCGACCGTCTTGCGTCCCACCCCCCAGAGGACGGACACCGGCTTCGGCGCGAGGAACGCCGCGATGGCGTCCGGCTCGAACGGCGTCACGAAGAGTCCGTCGGGCTTGTTCTGCTCGGATCCGATCTTGGCGAGCAGCCGGTTGGGTGCGACGCCCACGGAGCAGGTGACGCCGCAGACCTCGCGCACGTCGCGCCGCAGGGCCTCGCCGAGGCGGCGCGGGTCGCCTCCGTGCAGGTGCAGCGTCCCGGTGACGTCGAGGAACGCCTCGTCGACGCTGACCGCCTCGACGGCCGGCGAGTAGCGCGAGAACGCCTCGAACGCCTTTGCGGACACCTCGCGGTAGACGTCCATGCGCGGCGCGACGAACACGGCGTGGGGGCAGAGCGCGTAGGCGGTGCGCGAGGGCATGGCGGAGCGGACGCCGAACCGGCGCGCCTCGTATGAGCAGGTGGAGACCACGCCGCGCTCGTGCGGCCCGGCGCCGACGACGACGGGGCGACCGCGCCATTCGGGATGGAGAGACTGCTCGACGGACGCGAAGAACGCGTCCATGTCGACGTGGAGGATCGTCTTCGCGCCAGGCATCTCCGCCGGCTAGGCGGCGGGCGCCGGCGCCGGGGCCGCGGGAGCGGCCGGAGCCTCAGGCGCGGGGGCGGCAGCCGTGGCCGGCTCAAAGCGCGAGACGAGCGTCTCCGCCGCCTCGACGCGCATTGCCGCCGCCGCGTCGTCCTTCGTCGCGTCCTTGAGCGCCGCGATGCGCTTCAGCGCCTCGTCCTTCCTGCCCTGCTGGGCGAGGCAGCGCGCGGCGCCGAGCTGCGCGGTGAGCGTGAGGAAGCCGTTGGTGGCGGCGGACTGCGCGAAGGCGTCGAACGCGGCGAGGGCGTCGTCGAAGCGTCCGAGCGCCTCCAGGCACTGCGCCTTGCCGACCGCCGGCACGTCGGCGAATCCGTCGGGAGCGTCCCCGAGGAGCCCGTCGTATTGCGCGAGGGCCTCCTCGTAGCGCCCGGCGTCGAAGTAGCTCTTGGCGAGGCGGAGCTTCAGCACGCCGCCGGACGTCGACTTGCCGAACTTGGCGACGGCGTCCTCCAGGGCGTCGGTGGTGATCGCGCTGGCGACGGCCTCGGACGCGGCGGCGCGCGTCGCGGCGCGGTGCCCCTTCCATCCGTAGAAGCCGGCGACGGCGACCGCCGCGACCAGCAGCCACGTCACGGTGGACTTGCCGTCCTTCTCCCACCATTCGACCAGGGGAAGCAGCTCGGGGTTCTTCTTGAGGTTCATTCGCGGTCTCCTTCGTTCTGTTCGTAGAGGTCTGCCCATTCGTCGAGGGTCTTCTCGCTGCGGCCCTCGGCGCGCAGGACGATGCGGTTGTAGTCCAGGGCGTCCAGGAAGTCCCGGTTGTGCACGAAGCGCTGCTTGCCCTTCGTCGGCGGGGCGGCGAGGCGGCGCATGGACTCCATCAGCACCACGCCGGTGAAGAACACCGACTTCGGCGCGGAGATGGCCTTGGTGAAGGTCTGCATGACGCGGCGGCCGGAGGCGTTCTTCCCCTCCTTGCGGAACATCGCCGTCATCAGCACCGCCGCACGGAGCCCGTTGGACACCTCGAAGCCCTTCTCCGCCATCATGACTTCGTATGCGTCGAGCCCCTTGAGGTAGGCGAAGGTCGAGGACTTCCTGCCGCCGTCGCGGTCGATGAAGTCGGCGAGCTCCGGCACCAGGTCGCCGAGCAGCCCGCAGGCGTAGAGCTGGCGGAAGGCCTCCTCGCTGTGTCCGTAGGGGAAGAGCCTGAACACCTCCTCGCAGACGCGCGGCACGGCGGCGGTCTTGATGCAGGCGTGGTACTTCTTCATCGCGGCGGCGGTCTTCCGCTCGATGGTGAAGCCGAGGCGGGAGGAGAACTTGATGGCGCGCATCATGCGCACCGGGTCCTCCCGGAACCTGACGGCCGGGTCGCCGATGGAGCGGATGACCTTGTTCTCCAGGTCCTTCATGCCGCCGACCCAGTCGATGACCGAGAAGTCCTTGATGTCGTAGAAAAGCCCGTTGACGGTGAAGTCGCGCCGGTAGGCGTCCGTCTCCGGCGTGCCGAACACGTTGTCCTCGTGCGGGCCCTCGGCGGCGTGCTCGATGATCTCGCCGACGGTCTGGGAGTTCTGGCGGAAGGTCGCCGTCTCGATGACCTTCTCGCCGAAGCGGATGTGGGCGAGGCGGAAACGCCGCCCGATGAGGAAGCAGTTGCGGAAGGTGCGCTTGACCTCGTTCGGCGTGGCGGAGGTGCCGACGTCGAAGTCCTTGGGCTTGCGCCCGAGGAGGAGGTCGCGCACTCCGCCGCCGACCAGGTAGGCGGTGTAGCCCGCCTGCGAGAGGCGGTAGAGGACCTTCAGCGCGTCGGGGTCTATGTTCCGGCGCGAAATGCAGTGGTCCTGCCGCCGGTAGACGGCCGGTCGCCCTCCCTTTCGCTTCAGGAAGCCGAACATCGGCGGACTGCCGCGCCCGGAGGCGCGGCGCGGTGCCTCAGCCCTCGGCCTCGAGAGCCGCGTCGACCTCGTCCGTCGTCTCCATGTTGTGGTAGACGTCCTGGGTGTCCTCGAGGTCCTCGAGCATCTCGACGAACTTGTTGATCGCCTTGGCGACCGCGACGTCGGAGACGGGGTTGGTCATGTTCGGGACGAGCCCGACGTTCGAGTTCTCCTCGTCGATCGCGATGCCGGCGGACTTGATGGCGTCGCAGACGGCGATGAAGTCGTTCGGCTGGCACTTGACGGTGAAGCCGCCGTCCTCGCTGACGACGTCTTCGGCGCCGGCATCGAGCGCGACTTCCATCACCTTGTCCTCCGTCAGGCCGTCCGCCGCCGGGATCATGACCTGGCCGAGCTTGTCGAAGAGGCGGGACGCGCTGCCGGGCTTGGCGAGCTCGATGCCGTTCTTCTTGAAGACGTTCGAGACCTCGGCCGCCGCGCGGTTCTTGTTGTCCGTGAGCACGCGCACCACGACGGCCGTGCCGTTCTTGATGCCCTCGTACTGGGCGTCGACCATCTCGGCGGACTCGAGCTCGCCGGTGCCCTTCTTGATCGCGCGGTCGATGTTGTCGTTCGGCATCTGCGCCGCCTTCGCCTTCGCGATCAGCGTGCGCAGCGTCGGGTTGTTGTCCGGGTTGCCGCCCTTCGCCTTGACGACGATCGTGATCTCCTTGCCCAGCTTCGAGAAGATCTTGCCCTTCTTCGCGTCCGCCGCGCCCTTCGCGCGCTTGATTGTCGCCCAGTGGCTGTGACCTGACATGTGTTTTTCTCCTTCGGTTGGTAGTTGTGTTGCCTTAAGCCAGCGTCTCCGCCGTCCCTAGACCTTGTGGCGGTAGGTGATGCGCCCCTTGCCGAGGTCGTAGGGCGAGATCTCGACCGTGACCTTGTCGCCGATGGCGATCTTGATGAAATACTTGCGCATCTTGCCGGAGATGTGCGCGAGCACCTCGTGCCCGTTCTCCAGCCGCACCTTGTACATCGTGGCCGGGAGGACCTTGGTGACGGTCCCCATGACCTCTATGGCCTGGTCTTCTTCTTTCGCCATTCGAAACGTTCCGTTTTGACTGCAATTCTGCGTATTGTATCATTTCCGCCCGGACGCCGCAACCGCGACGCCGGACGGAATCCCGCAGACCCGCATTTTACTCGGCTTTCGCCGGCTCGGCCTTCTTCTCCGCCTTGGCGTCGGCGTCGGCGGGCTTGGCGTCCTCGACGACTTCGACTTCCTCGACCTCCTCGACGCAATCCTCGACCGCGTCCGCGTCGTCCGGCTCGGCGGCGGGCGCCGGCGGCGGCAGCAGCGAGCGGTATTCGTCGGCGGCCTCGATCTTCGCGGCGCGGAGCGTCTCCATCAGGAACTTCTCCATGAACGCGCGCTGGTCCTGGTTGCGGAGATACTGGACGAGCTCCTCCTTCGTCGGGACGCGCGCCTCCTCCTCGGACTTGAAGAGGATGTGGCTGGCCTGCACCTTCTCCGGCTGCGCCTCCTTGCCGTCCTTGGCCTCGACGGCCGGGATCTTCTTCGTCACCATGATGAGGTGCTGGCCGAAGCGCGTCTTGACCGGGTCGGACACCTTGCCGACCGGCATCGAGAAGGCGACCTCCTCGAACTCCTTGACCATCTGGCCGCGGCCGAACTCGCCGAGGTCGCCGCCCTTGGCGGACGACGGGCACGCCGAGTGCTCCTTCGCCAGCGCGGCGAACCGCTCGCCGACCTTGTCCGCCGGCGTCTTGTCCAGCTCCGCCTTGACCGCCTTCGCCTTGTCCTCGACGGACTTGGCGGACTCCGCCAGCTTCTTGTTGGCGGCGACGATCTCGTCGATGCGCTTCTGGGCCTCGGCCTCGTAGTCCCTGCCGCTCTCCTTCATGTGCTGCTTGACGAGCTTGTCGATGAGGACGCCGTTGGCGAACTCCTCGCGGGCGCGGTCGACGCCGAGCGGGAACTGCGCGAACGCCTCCTCGATCGTCTTCGGCGCGTCGGGCCGGCCGGCCATCGCCTTTACGACGTCCGCCTCGCGGGCCTTGAGGTCTTCGTCGGTCACGGAGACGCCCTCGGCCTTGGCGCGGTCGATCAGCGCGTTCTCGATGACGAAGCCGCGGGCGAGCTGCTGCGAGATCATCTTCTCCATGAACGCCAGCCTGTTGGTGTCCGTCACGTCGCCGCCCTGCTTGGCGACGATCATGGCGACGTCCTTCGCCAGCGCGTCCTTGGTGAGCGTCTTGCCGTTCACCGACACCGCCATCTCCTGCTGCGAGCAGCCCGCAGCCATCGCGCCGGCCAGCATCGCGGCGGCAACCGTCTTCATGTTCATCGTCGTTCTTTCCTTCTTTTTTGCTTGCGTTTCTTGCCTAGTAGTTCTGCGTCACCGCAAAATCACGTCCATGACCGACCGCCGCGCGTCGGCGGCGCAGTCGAGATGGAAGCGATAGAATACACCAATTGCCCTAGCCGCGTCAAGGGGGGTGTGCGGATCGGACGGCTCAGCGCCCGGGCTCCGCAGCCACTCCGCTACCGCCGGGGACACCGGGATCTCGCGCTCGCCGCGCAGCCTGAACGCCCCCGACTCCGCCTCCACCTCCGGCGAAAGCCCAAGCAGATGGAGCGCGTCCAGCTCGAAGCGGAGCATCCGGCAGAGCATCGCCACGCGACGCCCCGCCGCGTCCTCCGCGCCGCCGTCCGCACCGCCGACGGACGCGGCGAGCGAGTCGAGCGAGCGCTCCAGCAGCGAGAACCACGCCGCGCAGTCCGGCCCGGCGGGCGCGTAGTCGGACGCGAGCCTCCGGAAGTGCCCGGCGAGCGCGAGGGCGCGGAAGTCGTCGCGCAGGGCGTCGCGCCGCAGCCGCGGCGCGCAGTCGCGCAGCGCGTGGACGTCGCCGCGCGCCCTCGCGTAGTAGAGGACGTCGCAGGTGTAGTTGAGGTCGTATTGTCCGAGGAAGAAGCTCTTCGGGCGCACCGCCCCCCTGACGACGGTCGCGAGCTTGCCGCGCGGAGTCAGCCAGGTCACGACATGGCTAGTCCGAGACCATGGCCTGATCGCCAGGCACACGGCCTCGGACTTCGCCGTCTCGCCCGCCATTCCGGGCGCCCCGCCTTACTTCTTCGCGGTGAGGGCCGCGACGCCTGGGAGGACCTTGCCTTCGAGGAACTCGAGGGACGCGCCGCCGCCGGTGGAGACGTGGCTCATCTCGGCCGCCTTGCCGGACTTCTTGACCGCCGAGACGGAGTCGCCGCCGCCGATGATCGAGACGCCGCCGTTG
>CAVCXQ010000064.1:0-6868 GCA_963606275.1 uncultured Muribaculaceae bacterium
CGCCGAGGATCGACGGGAGCTTGAAGAGCGACGCGACCGCGCCGCCGAGACGCGCCGCGAAGATGATGACGCCGATCTGCAAAACGAGGAAGAGCATCTCGTCCACGCGCGGGAGGCCGAAGTTCGGATAGGGCGGAATGCCGCCGTCAGTAGATGCAAAAACACCCGCCGCGCACATCAGCGCGGCGGCCGCCAGGAACACTTTCTTGCTTTTCATACGTGCGAGTAGTATACCACAATTCGGGCGGGATTTGTCTGCGCTTTTTTGCGAAAAAACGCATGAACCCCGCCGTCCGGAACGGCATTAACTTATGGCGTCCGTCCTACTTCGCGGAAGGCTGCCGCTCCTCGATCCAGACGTTGCGGAACTGGGCAGCCCCGCCCTCCGACTGGAGCGCGACCGCGCCTTTCGCGGCGGCGACGCCGGACACGCGGTTGACCTCGACCCCGTTCACGCGGCAGACGAGCACGTCGCCATTCGCCTCGACCTCGACCTCGTTCCACTCGCCGAACGGACGCTCCACGTCCTTGCCAGGGCGGGTGGCGAAGGTGATGCCGGAGAGCGGACGCGACGGGTCGTAGGCGTCCTTCGGCTCGAGTCCGCCGAGGCGCATCCCCGCGAGGCCGAGCATGTCGCCGGCCTTGCCGCGGCAGAGCTGGTTCTCAACGCACCTCGGCGCGAACGTGCCGGTCTCGGCGGCGAGGCGCACGAAGACGCCGGAGTTCGGCCTCTCCGTCTGCCGCCACCAGCGGTATTCGACGTGCAGGAGGAAGTCGCCGTAGTCGCCGCGCTGGGTGCGCAGGTAGCCGAACGGCGTCCCCGTCGTCATCACCGTGCCGTCCTTGACGAACCAGGTCGGCTCCGCGGCGGCGTAGCCGCCGGTGACGGAGTGGTCGGCGACCGACGTCCAGCCGGACAGGTCCTTGCCGTTGAAGAGGCTCGTCCGCTCCCCCGCCTGGGCGGCGGAGGCGGCGGCGAGCGCGAACGCGAGGAGAGTGGGTTTCATTGCGGGATGATTTAGGGTTAGTGCGTTGTGCCTAGTGCCTAGTGCTTAGTGCCTAGTGCCTAGTGCCTAGTGCTTGGTGCTTAGTGCCTAGTGCTTAGTGCTTGGTGCTTAGTGCCTAGTGCTTAGTGCCTGGTGTTGGGGCGGGACATTATCGCCGGCGGATGACGGGGATCTGCGCGGCGGCGACGGACTGGCCGAGGCGGCGCGCCTTCTCGTCCGGCATGAAGACGTCGATCTTCTCCGCCCACTCCGGGTAGACGTCCTTGAGCATCGCCTTCGCGGTCTCGAGGATGACCTCTCCGCCGAGTCCGGAGGTGACGCGCCCGAGGATCATCATGTTCTCGTAGTCGTAGAACTCGTTGTACCACGGGATCGCGTGCGCGAGGAAGCGCCCGATCTGGACGTAGACCTTGAGGGCCTTCGCGTCTCCCTTCTCCATCGCGGCCTGGACGGCCTTGAGGCGCTCGGGGAGCTTCATGGACTTCGGGAACCTGAAGCCGTAGTCCTCGGCGAGCCAGTTGACGGCCTGCTGGGAGAAGGCCATCGCGCCGACGCCGTAGTCGCCCGACCACTCGTCGCGCGGGGCGCACGGGTTGAAGTCCACCGGCGCGAACGCGAGCTCGCTGATGCGGCCGGTCATCGCGCCCTTCGGGTCGACGTAGCCGACGGCCTCGGAAGAGCCCATGGCGACGCCGAGGATGCCCTTGCGTCCGGAGGTGATCATGCCGGCGAGCGCGGTGACGTCGCCGTCGTTGTAGACCGCGAACGGGACGCCCCACTCCTTCTCGATGCGGTAGAACATGTTCTGCGCCTCCTCGAACTTCGAGGGGTTCTTCTCCTTGACCGCGCGCAGCAGCGAGGCGAGGCCGAGCTTCTGCCCGACGAGCACGCCGGCCGTCGAGCCGCCGATCGCGTCGACGCGCGGCAGCGCCTTCGCCGCCTCCTTCAGCCCGTTCGTCAGCATCGTGTAGTGGTACTCCGGGTCGGCGTGGTTGCGCGGGTCCCACGGGAACTCCTTCGAAAACACCACCTTGCCGTTCTTCAGCGCGGAGATCTTGAAGTCCGAGGCGCCGAGGTCGAAGCCAATGCGGCAGCCGTCGGCGACGGTCTTGACGACGGACTTCTTCTCCGCCGTCTCCGGCATCTTCCTGAGCGGCACGACCTCGACCTCGACGGGACGTCCGTAGATGGACGAGAAGAAGTCGTAGTCGAACGCGCGCTCGCCCCTCTTCGAATACGCCTTGGCGACGGGGCGGACGATCTCGTCCGGGCCTGAGAGGTAGAGCTTCCATCCGCCCGCCGACCAGACGACGAACTTGGCGATGCGGTCGACGACGGCGGACACGAACTTCGCCGCCTGCTGGTCGAGGCGCTTCGGGACGGGGAGGTCGTAGCGGAAGACCTTGCCCTCCTCGCGCTCCCAGGCGATCGAGACTATCGCGGCGTTCGCCTTGGAGGCGATGCCGTCGTATACTTGCCAGAGCGCGCTCATCGGCGCGACGAACTCGGCGTGGCTGCAGGCGCAGCCCTTCTTTCCGCATGTGCAGGACATTGTCAGTTCTCCGGTTGTTGGTTGTCTTTCAGTTGTCGCAATGACGGAGCGGAGTATACCACAACCGCTTCCGCCGCGTCAAACGCAGCCGCAAGGCGGCAGATGTGGTATACTGTCCGCAACTCGCAAAAGGTCTTGAACGAGACTCGCAACTTCAACTCGATGCAAGGGAAATTTGATGAGACAACGCCATTCGTTCGTCCGTTTCTGCGCGGCGGCGCTGGCCGGCGGCCTGTGCGCCGCGCCGGCCTTCGCCAGGGACTACGACGTCACGCGGTTCGGGGCGAAGCCGGACGGCGCGACCGACAGCACGGCCGCCATCCAGAAGGCGATCGAATGGGAGCTCGTGCTGGAGCGCGTCGGCTCCGGCAAGCCCTTCACGGCATACGGGGCGGGGATGCCGTGCGAGACGTCCGAAGTCGCCCCCGGCGTCCGCAGGTTCTCCTACGGCGACGTGTCCGGCGTCGGCGAGACGTTCGCCGTGCGGGTGGAGCTCAAGGAGCGCCGCTCGCCGGGCGGCGGCGTCGCCTGGAGCGGGACGGTCGCGAACGACGACCGGTCAGTCCGCGTGACGGCGTTCCGCGGGCCGTTCCTGCCGCGCCTGCACGTGCGCCCGGACGCGACGAAGGTCTACCTGCCGCAGGGACTCGGCCGCCGCGTCTCCGGATTCCAGTCCGACGCCTGGAAGCCGCTCGGCGACGGGCGGCGCGTGCAGCTGGAGACCGGGCTTTATCCGAGCAACTCCGGGATGACTATGCCGTGGGCGGCGGTGGACACCGGTCGAGGCACTTGGTACGTCGGCGCGCACGAGACGAACGCCGCGCCGAAGCGCCTGCGCCTTCGCAGCGATCTCCACGAGCGAATGGTCGACGCCTCCTTCGAGCATCTGCTCCTTCTCGCGCCAGGCGAGAGCTGGCGGCTGCCGGAGACCGTCTGCGAGCGCGTCGAGGGCGACTGGCACGCCGCCGCGAAGCGCTACCGCGCCTGGTACGACACGGCGCGCCAAGTCCGCGCCGCCGCGCCGGACTGGACGCGCGACATGGCCGGCTGGCTGCTGGCCATCATGCGCCAGCAGAACGGACAGGTCCTCTGGCGCTACGACGAGATCCCTCTCCTGTGCGACGTCGCCGCGCGTCACGGCGCTGAACTTCTACATTCCCGTTATTTTTCCGGCGCCGAGCCCATGCCCGGGATCAGCACTCCGTCCGCAAGGAGCGTCTCCTGAAGTTCGCGGATGGCGGTCTCGCCCAGGCGGCGCGGCGTAATGCCGCGCGCGGCGCAGAGCGCGGCGGCCGTGCCGACGGCCTGGCCCTGGACGGCGCACGTCCCGCCGACGCGCGTCGAGCCCAGCGCGAGGTGCGTCACGGAAATGTCGCGCCCGGCCATGAGCAGGTTCGGCACGTCCTTCGAGTAGAGCGCCCGGAACGGAATCGAGTAGATCGGCACGACGCGCGGCGTCGTGTCCTTGCCCCAGCCGTTCGAGTCGACGCTCTGCATCCCCTCGACGTCGTGGACGTCCAGCCCCCACCCGCCGTAGGCGACGCGGTCGTCGAACATCCGCCCGGCGAGCAGGTCGTTCGCCGTCAGCACGACGTCGCCGACCAGGCGGCGGGATTCGCGCCGCCCGTTGACGAGCGGAACGGACACCAGCTCGGCCCGCCGCGCCTCCTCCTTAAGCGGCGAGGCGTTCTTGAGCCAGCCCCAGTAGGCGAAGTTGTAGCGGATCAGCTCGTCCCTCGCCTCTTCGCCGCCGTCCAGGTCGTCAAGGGACTGCGGATGCTCCAGCCACCACGGCGACTCGAGCCCGTCAGGCCGGCGCGTGAAGCCCGCCGGCAGCACGTCCGCCCAGGCCGGCGTCTTGAACGGGACGTCCTCCGCGCGCATCTCGAAGCGGTAGCTCCTGAGGCATCCGCTCATCGTCATGCCGTCCGCCCTCGCCGGGGCCAGGTCGTCAGGCTCGCCGAACTCGGACGCGGCCTCGCGCCCGAGGCGGTACGAGGCCCCCGCGTAATAGCCGAGCCATCCGTCCCCCGTCGCGTCGACGAACATCTTGCCGCAGAGGCGGATGCGCCTGCCCGTCAGCGTCCCGAGCGCCTCGGCGTAGCGGATCGCCTTCCCGCGCCCAGCCTCGCGGCTCGGCGCATCCGTGCCGACGACGCGATGGTTCGAGAGGACGACGAGGTTCGTCTCGCCGGCGACAAGCCGCTCGGCCGCCAGCGAAAGCCCCCTCTCGCCCGGACGCTTCAGGTCGTTCCACTCGCGGACAATCCCGCGCTCCTCCCACGCCTTCGGGTGATGCCACGTGGACGCGCCGTCGGTGGGGATGGCGATCTCAGAGGAGCAGTTGCCTCCGAGGATGGGCCGGTCGTTGACGAGGGCCGTCCGTGCGCCGTGCCTGGCGGCGGCGACCGCCGCGCAGATCCCCGCCGGGCCCGCGCCGACGACCACGACGTCGAACGTCTCCGTCGCGGACGGCATGGGCTGCGGACGGCATGACGTCCGAAGAGCCTCCGTCTCGCCGTCGCCGGGCGTCATCTTCAGGTCGTCGGTCAGGAGGATCGCGTCGCAGCGCGCGAACGCGCCGCTCAGGTCTTCGAGGGCCAGCGCGTGCGCGCCCGCCGCGAGATCCGCCTCGCCGGCCTTCTCCCACGTCCAGCCCGTCCGCCCCGAGGCGCCGAGGACGTTCGGCAGGCGGCGTCCGTCCACCGACATCGCGAAGCGTCCCGGATGGTGTTCCGGAACCCAGTCCTTGCAGCGGGCCCAGACCGCGAACCGCCCGCCCTTCGGCACGTCGAACGACGTCTTCGCCGCGCCGATCGGCTTCAGGACGCCGGGCGCAATCAGGTAGGCCGAGCCCATCAGGTGCGTGAACTGCGTCTCGACCCGCCAGGCGCCACGGTCGGCGAAGTCCTCCGCCTCGATCCAGATGCGCGTGGCCGCCGTGCGAGGCGCGTCGGACACGCAGCCCACGACCCAGCAGAGACCCGCCGCGGCGAGCAGCGTCATTCTCGTTTTCGTATTCATGGGGCGGCATTATACCAAAATCGCGCGTCCGGCGACAACCGACCGACAGGCGGCTGGGCAACCGGCAGGGCCGACGCTTGCGTGACAACCGCCAAATATGATATACTACGCGCCAATTGGCATTGAAGTCAATTTCTGTTCGGGCGTGGCGCAGTGGTAGCGCAGTTGACTGTTAATCAATTGGTCGCTGGTTCGAATCCAGCCGCCCGAGCCAATCAAGAAGCGCGTTTCATCCAGTAAATACAGGGCGAAACGCATTTTTCTTTCCCTGAAGCGCGGCAACGCCCGCAACCTTGAAAAACCCTAAAAAACGCCCCAAATGAGCGGTTCGGGTGTATTGAGTGCACAAAAAGAAAGAGCGAAAAGCCCTGAAAGCCTCCGCCCTTCAATTTCTATGAAACGCCAGCCTGTGCTATTTGCGTCGGGGGTTCGCGAGCGCGTTGACAATGCCGACGATTGTTGCGCCGACGAGGGCAACGCCGATTGCGGTCTGCCCGCGCCATGCGCAGAACACCGCGCCGACGAGGAACGCAAGGGCGACGCTTGCGCCGACATACTGCCCGCGGGCGATTCGCCGCGATTCCGCCCGCATCGTCATTTCAAGAGCCTTGCGCCTGTCCCGCGATTCCTCTTCCGCAAGCGTCAAGAGCCGTTCCGCCGCGCCCCCGACCGTCGCCTCATAGGCAGCGAGCGCGTCCGGCGGCGGCAACGCGCCCTGCCACGCCGTGACGACGTGCGATTCCACGCGAATGGTCGGCGTCGGTTCGTTCATGCGAAAGACCTCTCGAGCCGTGCGGCGGCGCGGCGGAAGTCACCGCCTATCATCTGCCAGTCATTGCGCCACGCTTCCGCCGTGCTGTCAAACCAGTACGGCGAGTTCGGCGTTCCGTCTGCGCGGACGAGCCGTCCGTCGCCCGCGCCGAAGTCAAACAGACCCGGCGCAAACTGGAATGTCCGCGTAAACCACCGAAAGATTTTTCTCGCCTCTTTGCCCATGCCGTGAATTATACCACATCGCCCTTTGAAATGGCAATAGCCCGCCGCGCCGTCCAGGCATGATGTCGGGGTTGACGCATGGAGTGCGCCTTTGGTATAATCGTCCGAAATGATTTCGATTCTTCTGCCCGATTCCTGTCGCTTCGCCGCGTCCGCTGACGCCGACGGAGCGTTGCGACCGCCAGCGAAGGAGGCGTGGCGGTGACCGCGGCCGCTTCCAGGGGCGGCGGCCGCCGCCGCACCGGCGCGAAGGCGCTCGTCGAGGCGCTGGAGCGCGTCGGCGTCGAGG
>CAVCXQ010000065.1:0-6858 GCA_963606275.1 uncultured Muribaculaceae bacterium
TCGAGCATCGAGCAGACGATCGACTTGCCGAAGCGCTTCGGACGCAGGAACACCGGCGTCCGGCATCTCTCCAGCTCGCGGATGTAGCCGGTGTTGTCCACGACGTAGCAGTCGCGGACAAGGTTCTCCCAGTTGATCACGCCGTAGGGTATGTCGCGCTTCATGTCGTCTATTATACCAAAAAACCGAGTCTGCCGGAATCAGCTCCGGCAGATTTCAGATTTCGGATTCGTTATCCTCTCAACGAGCTGTTTCGCCGCGAACTTTGCGTTCCAGCTGCCGATTCCGCGGCAATGACGGACACGTGATTGTCCGAAGCGAACGAAAAGTTCTCCAAGAGACCGCCAATCGCCTGCGTGGAAGAGGTTCTCCTTTGGCAACATCGTGGCCGAACTGCCCGCTTCGTAAGTGCCAAGGACTTCCATGTCTTCTTCCAAGGCTTCGCTCACAACTGCGCCCCACCCTTCGCAGGCATTGCTCGGGAGCACATACACGTCGTGACCGCGCATAAGCGAACGAACCTCCACCATAGGCACGGGCGCGTGATAAGTCACCAAAGACGGGACAGCGTATTTCCGCGCTAATTTCGCGTCCAGGCGCTTAAGGCGCGGCAGGTCGACGCCTTGCCCAACTATAGTTAGGGCGGTCGGAGTCGTCTTGTTGGCGGCATACACCGCCTTGAAGAGTGTGGGAACACTCTTCCAGCGCAAGAGGCGTCCGACCCAGAGCACGCGCACTGCGCGTGCTCTGGGCTCGTCCGCCTCTTGCGCTGGAAATGCTTTCGCCTCCGACGGAGCCACGAAGTAGCCGCACATCCGCATCCACGGACACCCCGCGATCTCGCCCATCGGCTCGGACGCGAACTCCAGTTGTGGCGCACGGAACACGCACCGCCAATCGCCCGAGAAGAGTCCGACAAGCCGTGCCATATCCCGCGCCGCCCAGATGCCCATCGGGAGGCACGTTACCGCCCCCGCCTTCACAAGCCGCACAAACCGCCGCGCCATTCGGAAGTAGCGCGGATTCAAGAGCTTGAGAAAACCTGCCCTTGGCTTGAACCAGCGTTCCGCCGAATAAGCTGTCCGCAGCCCCTTCGCCGCGCGGCGTTCCATCAAATCCATGTCCCGGACGCCGCTCATGAGGAAGTCCGCGTTCTCCAGCCATTCGCGTCCTTCAGCGGATGAATCCAAAACGCACCACGCGGCGGTTTCATCACCGCTCCACCCAATAGCCTCACGTTCCTTGCCCTCCTCCTCATCCTGATAGACATATCGATAGTTCTCAACGCCCAATTGCGCAATCAACTCCCGCGCAAGCGGCAACTGATGCGGAGATACGATAATCGTGTAAGACACAAACCGCATGTTATCCCTTCTTGTTGACTGTCCCTAGAATGTGCGAGAACGCCTCTTTCAAAAGCCCCGTTCGGCGATTCAGGTTCTCGCGAGAATACCCCTTTAGGTAAACAACACCGTTCTGCCGCTCCCAAGCGGGGGCGCCATCAGTTGCAACAACAGGAACGCCGCGCTCCAAGGCTTCCGCCACGACAAGTCCAAAGTTCTCGGATAGCGTCGGCAGGCAGAGAACATCCGCCCACCGCCAGTCCTCTTCCAGTTCCGCGCCAAAATGACTGCTGACTTCGCGCAATTCGATTCGCGGAGTTGAAACCGAAGCCCCGCACTCCGAATTCAATTCCGCAACCGCCTTTTCAAGTGCGTCCGTTCCCTTGAGCGGATGCATTCGACCTAGATACAGCACTTTAAGCGGAGAATTCTTTGTGCGCCTCGGGATGGCCTTCAACCGTACCGCCACGCCTTCTAGATCAAACTTGAAGAATTGCTTCAGGTCTAGAATCTCTATCTTTCGTTTCAGTCCCCAAGCGCGCGTCCACGCGACCTCCCACGCGCCTGTCGCCACCACGCGATCGGCGAGCGCGAAGCAAAGCCTCTCCATTGGCTTGACGAGCCGCTTCTTCCACTTGCCCTGCCTTTCGAGACAGACAGGGCTGAGGCTACCGTGCGTCATCCGCACGAGCCGCTTCCCCGCCAGCTTCGCCCGGACGCACGCCCACCACTTGTCCGGCGTCCACATTCCGTGCACCCAGACCTCGTCGTCGGCGACGAGCCCCTGCCGGCGGAGGAGCGAATCGACGACCATCATGCCGTTGACGCCACGCCCCGCCGCCGCCCGGGCCACGTTCGCGACCGTCCGCGTGCGCGACGCCCAGGCCGAGACGTCGAACGCCGACAGCCCTTCCGGAGGCGCGATCCGCGCGCCGCGCTCGACGTCCAGCATCTTCCGCGCCATCGCCTCGGCGTCGCCGCAGGGGACCTTGTGCGTGCCGAGCTCGTCGCAGTTCCCGCAGCGGTCGCTCGCGATGACCTCCAGCCCGGCCGCGCGGGCCTCCAGCATCACCAGCGGCCACGGGTCGAAGGAACTCGCGAGCAGCAGGCAGGCGTGCGCGGCGTAGACGGACGGCATCCCGGCGGCCTGGACGAACGTGCCGCCCTGGCCATACCTGTCGAGCGTCCACGTCCCGCCCAGCGCCCGATAGCGCGCATATGCCCGCTCGATGACGTCGAGTCGCTTCTCCGTCGAATGGCGGCCGACGAAGAGGAAGCCCGTCCGCTCGCCGGACGCGCGTCCGCCGGCGCCGAAGCGCCCCTGGTCGACCGCATACAGTCCGCGGAAGATGCGGTCCTTCGGGAAGCCCAGCCATCTCGCGTAGAATGCCGCCGAGGCCCCCGGCACATACGCCGCCGCGAACCGCCTCACGAACCCCCGCAAGGCGAAGCGGGCCGCGAGGCACCGCAGGCTCCGGCGCCACGGCATGTCGAGGCAGAACACCTGGGGGCAGTCCCCGTACCTGTCCAGGACGCGGCGCGTCGTCACGCTCCGCCAGCCGCCGGCGAACACGACGTCCGGCGTGAAGGACGACTCCAGCGTCCCGATCCTGGCCGTCGCCGCGCACGCGCGGTCGATCAGCTCGCAGTCAAGCCCCTTCAGGGTCTCGGCGGCGGCAAGCTGCCGGCCGCTCTCCGCCGTCTCGACGATGACCTTCAGCTCGACGTCCGCCGCGCCCTGCAGCGCGCGCCAGCAGTCGGCCATGTAGCTGGTCACGCCCGTCCAGCAGAACAGGATCCTCATGACGGCATCCTCCGGACAGGCGGCCAGGCCGTCAGCAGGCGGCCGACGTTCTCGGCGACGGAGAGGTCTTCATACGCCATGTTCCGGGCCGTTCCCTCCTCGCCCGGACGCACCAGCCCCGCCTTGAGGCAGTAGGGCCGAAGCCCGAGGGCGCGAATCCGCCCGTCCAGTTCGGGACGGTCGTGTCCGAACGGATACGAGAACTTCGTCGGACGCCGCCCCGTCCACTCCTCGATCTGCGTCTGGGCGCGGCGCACCTCCTCCAGGAACGCCTCCGCGCCGACGCGCTCCGCGCTCACGTGGCCCCAGGTGTGGTTGCCGAACTCGATCAGCGGATGCCGCGCAAGCCGGCGAACGTCGTCCACGCCGAGAAGAGGCTCGCGCGTCGCCTCGGCCCGGTTGTAGCCCAGCAGGATCTCGCCGGGCGAGATGAAGAGGACGGCCCTCTTCCCGTATTTCTCCAGGACGCGGACGCAGTCCTTCAGGACGCCGCGCCCGTCGTCGAACGTGAGCTCGACGTGCCGGAGTCCCACGACCCGGTCGAGCGCCGCGAGGATCGCGTCCAGCCGGTCGGGCGTCGGGCCGTGCATCAGCACCGGCACGACCAGACCCTCGCGCCGCACGCGCCGCGCGATGCGCCGCCGCGCCCCCGTCCAGACGTAGACCTGGGCCACGCACCACCCCACCGCAAGCCGGAACGCCCGCCTCATGCCCCCCTTTCGCGCCGCCAGTCCTCGACGATCCGCCGGATCGGCGCGTTGCGCGCCGTGCGGACGACCTCGACCGCCAGCCCCTGCGGAAGCGTCTCGAGGACCTTCCGCTCGATTCCCTTCCCGGCCACGCGGCAGCTGAACACCATCTCGACGAGCCGTGAAGCGTCCCAGGCGACGAACCCGACGATCCCGTAGTCGCCGTACCGGTCCCAGGCGCGGACGGCCCGTGTCTCGGCCGTCGCCAGCAAGTCCGCAAACGCCCGCGCGTCATACCGCCGCCCCGTGATCGTCAGCTGGTTCGTCCGGTTGACGAGCTCGAGGCATCGTCCGACGCGATCCCCCTCGACCGGCAGGAGCTCCTGCCGCAGGCCGCTTTCGGCCAGGAACGCGGCCGGGTCGCCGAACGCCTTCGCCGCGCCGCGCCGCGCCATCTCCTCCCGGTACATCTCCCGCCGCCGCGAGCCGAGCCCCTGCGCCGCCGGCTCCGCCAGGTGCAGCAGCTGACGGAAGTCGCGCGCGTCCAGGACGCGCACGCCCGGACACGCCGCCGCCACCTCGTTCCGGTTCTCCTCGCGGTCGTCCACGAGCGCAAGCGCATCCAGGGCGACGTTCATCTCCTTCGCGAGGTTCCGGATGCCCGCGCTCTTCGGGCCCCAGCTGACCTGAGGGAAGACGAAATACTCCTCGATGCCGAACGCCTTCAGCTTCTCCAGGACGGGCGCGAGGTCGTTCTTGCTGCAAATGGAGTTCACGACCCCGGCGGCGTCAAGAGCCTTGACCGTCTCCACGACGTCCGCGCGCAGCTTCACGTCGTCGCCTTCGCTCAGCGTCCCGTCCCAGAGCGTGCCGTCCAGGTCCCAGGCGACGCACTTGAGCGCCGGCGCGGCGGACGGACGCCGGCAGACGGCGTTCTCGACGATCTTGACCGTTCCCGTCGCCTCTCCGTCCAGGGGGAAGAGACGGAAAAGGGCCCCGTCGCCGATCTCCGGAAGACGCAGGCGGAACGTCCGCGTCTCGCCCGCCGCGAGCGGCAGCGGCATCCGCCAGACTTCGCGTCCGTCCGCCGTGGCGATGGCCGCGCAGAGGGTCTCGTCCCGCTCGCCCTTCAGCGTCAGCAACCAGAAGTCCGGCGCGCCTTTCCGCCCGAACAGGGCCGCGAGCCGCCAGCGGACGGCCCGATGCCACTTGCCCGCGAGGCGCCAGAGTCCGCGCAAGGCGACATTCGCGCGCTCAAGCCGCCGCGCCCCCGCCTCGCCGACCAGGCGGCCATGATACGCCTGCTCGACCTTCCCCCAGCGGCGGAACCGGATCGCGCCCGTTCCGCGCACCGACTCCTCGAAGCCGTCGACGCGCACGCACCGCCCGTGCCAGCCGCGCGCGAACATCGGACAGCTCCCGTAGCAGTCCGGCATCGCGCATTCGAGGCAGTGCTCCTCCCAGAAACCGGCCAGGTAGGCGGTCGGGCACTCACCTTCCGAAGGACGGCGAACGCAGAGGGCGCGTTTCGCCTTGACCAGGGCGTCAACCGCCCTGCGACATCCGTGCCAGCAGAGCCACTGCAGGACCTTCCGCCCGGGCCCGCCCCAGCTGAGCGCATAGTGGTGGATGCCCAGGGTCTTCCCGGTGAGACGGACCTTGCCGTCGCGGTCAATGGCGGAAAGGACCTCCGGATCGAGGACCGCCAGTCCGCCGGACAGTTCGGCCGCCTCCTTCAGGCGCGCGTTGATCCACGGCATCATCTCGCGCGCCGCGTCGAACGGTGTCCGCTCGTAGGCGTCCAGCAGGCGTCGCGCGACCGCGCTCCCCTTTTCCAGCGCGATCCCGCTCCCAGGATTCATCCAGGTCTCCCCGGCGGCCGTCCACTCGCCGGCCACCCACTCGCCCGGCGGCGGCGCGAACGGACGCACCAGCTCGACGTCGTAGTCGAGATACACGCCGCCGCAGTCGAACAGGGCCCGCATCCGCGCCCAGTCGCTCGCCATCGCCCACTTCCCCGCCGCAAGGGCGTCCCTCGCGAAGGGCGGGACGTCCGGGGGCAGCGCGAACTCGCGGACCTCCCAGTCCGGCGCAAACCGCTCCCAGCTCGCGCGGCACTTCCGCGCAAGCCCCGTCTTCGGTCCGCCGAACCAGCAGCAGTGGATTACCTTCGGGACCATGGCTTGAGAATCCAGTCCATCTTCAGCTTGGGGAGGACGAGATACGCGAGACGCTGCTTCCAGTTGAACCAGCTCGCGGCGTAATGGTGGATCGCGTACGTGTCCTCGGACAGCCGGACCTTGCCGGCGCACGTGCCCTTCGGATTGAACGCGGCGGCCGGGAGCAAACGGACGTCAGGAAAGTCCATGAGGACCTCGCTGGCGATCTCCGGACACGTCTGGGAGAGGTGGCATGCGGGGTCGAACGCCATCGTCTCGTATCTGCGCGCGATCGCCGCGCAGGCGGGGTCTCCGCGCTCCGCCGCGAAGCCGAGCCCCGGGTCGACCCACTTCGGTTCGTCCGACGACAGCGCGAAGAACCCGCCGTCAGCGACGAGGGCGTCGAGCGGCCTGACCAGCTCGACGTCCGTGTCGAGGTAGACCCCGCCCTCGGCCGCGACGACGGCGAACCGCGCCCAGTCGCTCGCGAACGCCCACTTCCGCGCCGCCAGGGCCTGCTCGGCGAACGCGGGCAGCGTGCCGAACCGGCGCCGCAGCGCCTCGACCGTCCACTCCTTGACCGTCCAGCCGACGGCGTGCCGTCGCCAGCTCTCCTGGCACCTGCGCACGAGGGCGGGCTTCGCCTCGTCCGAGAACCAGCAGCAGTGGATGACCTTGGCGATCATTTGGTGACGGCGCACCCGCGCCCTACGCGATCTCGAACCAGTTGTAGCCGCGGCGGGAGCAGACGATCGACTTGCCGAAGCGCTTCGGCCGCAGGAACACCGGCGTCCGGCACCTCTCCAGCTCGCGGATGTAGCCGGTGTTGTCCACGACGTAGCAGTCGCGGACGAGGTTCTCCC
>CAVCXQ010000066.1:0-6856 GCA_963606275.1 uncultured Muribaculaceae bacterium
CCGCGAAAAACCTCGGAGCGGACTGCTGCCCGCAGCGAGCCGTTCAGGGCAAGACTGTTGCCCACGCGCCCCAATCCATTGCCACAATCACGTGAAACGCACCCGCTTGCCATAGGCGGCGGGATTTTGGTAGAATACGCAGACAAACAACCAAAAAAAGCAGAGAGGTGGGTTATCGCACAGTTCACTCGTGTCAACTACAAGATCCGCGTTCCCCAGGTTCGCGTTCTTGACGAACAGGGCCGGATGCTCGGCGTCATGGCGACGCGCGAGGCGCAGAAGCTCGCCGACGGGCAGGGTCTCGACCTGGTCGAGATCACCCCGAACGCAGTTCCTCCGGTCTGCAAGATCATGGACTACGGCAAGTTCAAGTACGAGCAGTCCATACGCGAGAAGCAGCAGCGCAAGTCGCAGCGCTCTACGCAGGTCAAGGAGATCAAGTTCCATCCCGGCACGGACGTCGGCGACATCGAGCACAAGCTCCGCCAGATCCGGTCGTTCCTCGCCGACGGGAACAAGGTCCGCCTCTCGCTGCAGTTCCGCGGCCGCGAGAACGCGCACCGCGACATCGGCGAGGACAAGATCGCCGAGGTGCTGTCGATGATCCAGGGCGAGTGCACCGTCGAGCAGGCCCCGAAGACCGACGGGCGCATCCACTTCTGCCTGATCGGGCCGCTGCGCCGGAACGCGGCGAAGCCCGCCCAGCAGCCCGGCGCCGGCGGCGGCGTCAGGATCTCCGTCTCGTAGAGGCTTAGCGCGATGGGACGCTTCAGACTCAGGGGACGCCGCCGGCGTCCGCGCGCGCCGCGCCCCGACAGGGTCCCGCTGCGCGCGATCCTGCCCAACCTGATCACGTCGCTCGCGGCGTGCGCCGGCGTCACATCGATCTCGCTGTCCTCCGAGGGACGCTTCCAGGAGGCGCTCGTCGCGCTCCTCGTCGCCTGCATCTGCGACGGCGTCGACGGACGAGTCGCGCGCTTCCTGAACGCCAGCTCCCGGCTCGGCGCCGAGCTCGACTCGCTCGCCGACTTCGTGAACTTCGGCGTCGCGCCGGCGATGTTCATGTACTTCTGGATGACCGGCGGTCCGGCCCACCTGCTCGCCGACGGCACCACCGTCCCCCAGGGACTGGTGCGCGTCGTCCTCGGCTGCTCGCTCTACTACGCGATGTGCGACTGCTTCCGCCTCGCGCGCTTCAACACCATGCTCGAGCAGGAGACCGCCCCCTACTGGACGCACTTCTTCACCGGCGTCCCGGCTCCCGGCGGATGCTGGATGGTGCTCACTCCTGCCATCCTCTCCATCGCGCTCGACGCGAAGGGGATATCGTCCGCGTTCGCAACCTTCCTCCAGAACCCGTGGACCGGCGTGTTCATGCTGCTCTTCGTCGGCTCGCTCATGGCGTCGCGGCTGCCGACCATCTCGCTGAAGCACGCGAGAGTGCCGAAGCAGAAGATGCCGCTCGTCGTCGCCGCCCTGCTGCTGCTCGTCGCCTTCCTGGCGTCCAACTTCTGGCTGGCGATCGGCACTATCGGCGTCCTCTACATCTTCACCGTCCCGCTGACCGGGTGGCTGTTCGTCCGCGCCCGCGCCCGCTACCTCGCCGCCAGCCCGGCGAAGTCCCGCGGACAGGCCGCGCCCACGGCGCAGGCAAGATCTTGACAGAGAAGAAAAGCAAAAGAAAGAAAAGAGAGAATAAGATGAACGAAAAGAAATACGTCTACTTCTTCGGCGCGGGAATGACCGAAGGCAACGCCGACATGCGCGAGCTCCTCGGCGGCAAGGGCGCCAACCTCGCCGAGATGGCCGGCCTCGGGCTCCCCGTCCCGCAGGGCTTCACCATCACCACCGAGGCCTGCACGCGCTACTACGACGACGGCAAGAGGATCGGCGACGACATCATGGGCCAGGTCATGGACTACATCGACCGCCTCGAGAAGTCCGCCGGCAAGAAGTTCGGCGACGCCGAGAACCCGCTGCTCGTGTCCGTCCGCTCCGGCGCCCGCGCCTCCATGCCCGGCATGATGGACACCATCCTCAACCTCGGCCTCAACGAGACCGTCGTCGAGTCGCTCGCGGAGCGGACGCAGAACCCGCGCTGGGCGTGGGACTGCTACCGCCGCTTCATCCAGATGTATTCCGACGTCGTCATGGAGGTCGGCAAGAAGCACTTCGAGAAGCTCATCGACGAGCTCAAGGAGAAGAAGGGCGTGAAGCTCGACGTCGAGCTCTCCGCCGACGACCTCAAGGCCCTCGCCGGCGCGTTCAAGGCCGAATACAAGGCGGCGATCGGGTCCGACTTCCCGTCCGACGCCAAGGAGCAGCTCGTCGGCGCGATCAAGGCCGTGTTCCGCAGCTGGGACAACCCGCGCGCGAACGTCTACCGCCGCGACAACGACATCCCCTACTCCTGGGGCACGGCCGTCAACGTCCAGATGATGGCGTTCGGCAACCTCAACGACGAGTCCGGCACGGGCGTCGCCTTCACGCGCGACCCGGCGACCGGCGAGAAGCGGCTCATGGGCGAGTTCCTCATGAACGCCCAGGGCGAGGACGTCGTCGCCGGCGTCCGCACCCCGATGCCGATCGCGAAGATGGCGGAGGTCATGCCGGAGTGCTTCGCGCAGTTCAAGGACATCTGCGCGACGCTCGAGTCGCACTACCGCGACATGCAGGACATGGAGTTCACGATCGAGAACCGGAAGCTCTTCATGCTCCAGACGCGCAACGGCAAGCGCACGGCGAAGGCCGCGCTGAAGATCGCCTGCGACCTCGTGGACGAGGGGATGCGCACGGAGAAGGAGGCGGTGCTGATGATCGAGCCGCGCAACCTCGACACGCTCCTGCACCCGCAGTTCGACGCGGCCTCGCTGAAGAAGGGCAAGGTCATGGGCCGCGGGCTCCCCGCCTCGCCCGGCGCCGCGTGCGGCAAGATCGTCTTCACCGCCGACGACGCCAAGGCCTGGAAGAAGCGCGGCGAGAAGGTCGTGCTCGTGCGCCTCGAGACCAGCCCCGAGGACATCGAGGGCATGAAGTCCGCCCAGGGCATCCTCACCGTGCGCGGCGGCATGACCTCGCACGCGGCCGTCGTCGCGCGCGGCATGGGCACGTGCTGCGTCTCCGGCTGCCAGGAGATCTCCATGGACGAGGAGCACAAGCAGTTCACCCTCGCGGGCAAGACGTTCCGCGAGGGCGACTGGCTCTCGATCGACGGCTCGACCGGCAACATCTACGACGGCGTCATCACGACGGTGGACGCGACGATCGCCGGCGAGTTCGGACGCATCATGGCGTGGGCGGACAAGTTCCGCCGCCTGAAGGTGCGCACGAACGCGGACACGCCGCGCGACGCGAAGAAGGCGCGCGAGCTCGGCGCCGAGGGCATCGGCCTCTGCCGCACCGAGCACATGTTCTTCGAGCCGGAGCGCATCGCCGCGTTCCGCGAGATGATCTGCGCCGACACGGAGGAGGAGCGCCGCCTCGCGCTCGCGAAGATCCTGCCCTACCAGCAGGACGACTTCGAGCAGCTCTACGAGGCCCTCGAGGGCGAGCCGGTCACGATCCGCTTCCTCGACCCGCCGCTCCACGAGTTCGTGCCGCACACCGAGGACGAGATGGTCCTGCTCGCCAAGGCCCAGAACAAGCCGGTCTCGCGCATCCGCGAGATCGTCGACGGCCTCCACGAGATCAACCCGATGATGGGCCACCGCGGCTGCCGCCTCGCCGTCACCTACCCGGAGATCGCCCGGATGCAGACGCGCGCCGTGGTCCGCGCCGCGATCAAGGTCCAGAAGCGCCACCCGGACTGGACGGTCAAGCCGGAGATCATGATCCCGCTCACGGGCGAGGCCAAGGAGCTCAAGTTCGTCAAGAAGATCGTCGTCGACGCGGCGGAGGCGGAGATCGCCGAGGCCGGCGTCGCGCTCGCCTACGAGGTGGGCACGATGATCGAGATCCCGCGCGCGGCCCTCACCGCCGACGCGATGGCGAAGGAGGCGGACTTCTTCTGCTTCGGCACGAACGACCTCACGCAGATGACCTACGGCTTCTCGCGCGACGACGCGGGCAAGTTCCTCGGCTCCTACTACGACGCGAAGATCTTCGAGAACGACCCGTTCGCGAAGCTCGACCAGGCCGGCGTGGGCAAGCTCATGGAGATGGCCCTCGCGCTCGGCAAGCCCGCGAACCCGAAGCTCCACTGCGGCATCTGCGGCGAGCACGGCGGCGACCCGACCTCGGTCGAGTTCTGCCACCGGATCGGGCTCGACTACGTGAGCTGCTCGCCCTACCGCGTGCCGATCGCGCGCCTCGCGGCGGCGCAGGCGGCGCTCCGCGACTGAGGACAGGGAGGGACCAGCGGTGAAGTCGTATCTCGCCATCGACATCGGCGCCTCCTCCGGGCGCCACATCCTCGGACGCGTCGTGGACGGCAAGATCTCCCTGGAGGAGGTCTACCGCTTCGACAACTCGCAGGTCGTCCGCGACGGACACGACTGCTGGGACCTCGACCGGCTCGTCGAGTCCGTCAAGGCCGGCATCGACGCCGCGCTCGCGAAAGGCCCGGTCGAGTCCGTCGGCATCGACACCTGGGGCGTCGACTTCGTCCTCCTGGACGAGAAGGGCGAGCGCGTCGGCGACGCCGTCGCCTACCGCGACGCGCGCACGAAGGGCGCGGCCGAGGAGATCGAGCGCGAGGTCATGCCGTTCGCGGAGCTCTACTCCCGCGTCGGCATCCAGAAGACCCTCTTCAACACCATCTACCAGCTCTGGGCGCTCAAGAAGGAGCGCCCGGAGCAGCTGGAGCGCGCGGCGCACTTCCTGATGGTGCCGGAATACCTCAACTACGCGCTCACCGGGAAGATCGTCCACGAATACACCGACTCCTCGACGACCGCCCTCCTCGACGCCGCGAAGAAGGACTGGGACTTCGACCTGATCGGGCGCCTCGGCCTCCCGAAGCGGATCTTCGGCAGGCTGGAGATGCCAGGCGCGACGGTCGGCGAATACAAGGGCGTCAAGGTGGTGCTGCCCGCCCTGCACGACACCGGCTCTGCGTATCTCGCCGTGCCGGCGCGCGACGAGAAGGCGGTCTACCTGTCGAGCGGCACGTGGTCGCTCCTCGGCGTCGAGACCTCCGCCCCGATCCTCACCGCCGCCGCCCGCGAGGCGAACTTCACCAACGAGGGCGGGGCATGGGGACGCTACCGCTTCCTCAAGAACATCATGGGGCTGTGGATGATACAGTCCATCCGCCGCGAGCTCAACGGCGTCGCCTACGTCGAGGGCAGGGACGGAGAGGAGACCAAGGACGCCCTGAAGGCGATCTCCGACTACGAGCGCGGCAGGAAGTATTCCTTCGCCGACCTGGAGATGCGGGCGCGGGACGCCGCCGACTACACGACCGTCGTGGACGTCGACGACGCCAGGTTCCTCAACCCGAAGTCGATGACCGGCGAGGTGCTCGCCGCCGCCGCGAAGGCGGGGCGTCCGCCGGCGACCGTCGGCGAGCTCATGCAGTGCGTCTACCGCTCGCTCGCCGCGTGCTACGCGGACGCGATCAGGAGTCTCTCCGAGATCACCGGCGCGAGCTACACCTCGCTCAACGTCGTCGGCGGCGGCTCGAAGGACCTCTACCTCAACGCGCTCACCGCCGAGGCGACGGGGCTGGAGCTCTTCGCCGGCCCGACCGAGGGCACGGCGATCGGCAACCTCATCGTCCAGATGGTCGCCGCCGGCGAGTTCAAGGGCCTCGCAGAGGCCCGCGCGGCGATCGCCAGGTAGGAAAGATCCGGACTTCCAGGAAAACAACAACAAAAAAAGGAAAGGAACAGCACAGCATGGTCAACCGCATAATCCTCAACGAGACCTCCTACCACGGCGCCGGCGCCGTCAAGGCCATCGTCGACGAGCTCGCCGCCCGCGGGCTGAAGAAGCCGATCGTGTTTTCCGACCCCGACCTCGTGAAGTTCGGCGTCACCAAGAAGGTGACTTCGCTCCTCGACAAGGCGAAGGTGAAGTACGCGCTCTTCACCGAGATCAAGCCGAACCCGACGATCGAGAACGTCAAGAACGGCGTCAAGGCGTTCAAGGCCGCCAAGGCCGACTGCATCGTCGCCATCGGCGGCGGCAGCTCGATGGACACCGCCAAGGCCGTCGGCATCATCGCCGCGAACCCGAAGTTCGCCGACGTCCGGAGCCTCGAGGGCGTCGCCCCGACGAAGAGCCCCTCCAAGCCGATTCTCGCCGTCCCGACCACCGCCGGCACCGCCGCCGAGGTCACGATCAACTACGTCATCACCGACGTCGAGAAGAAGCGCAAGTTCGTCTGCGTCGACCCGCACGACATCCCCGTCGTCGCCTTCGTCGACCCGGACATGATGAGCTCGATGCCGAAGGGCCTCACGGCCTTCACGGGCATGGACGCGCTCACCCACGCGATCGAGGGCCTGATCACGAAGGCCGCCTGCCCGATGACGGACATGCTGCACCTCGAGGCGATCCGCCTCATCTCGCTCTCGCTGCGCGACGCCGTCGCCAACAAGCCCGCCGGCCGCGCCGGCATGGCCTTGGGGCAATACATCGCGGGCATGGGCTTCTCGAACGTCGGCCTCGGCATCGACCACTCGATGGCGCACGGGCTTTCCGCGCTCTACGACATGCCGCACGGCAAGGCGTGCGCGATCCTCCTGCCGACGGCGATGAAGTTCAACGCCGCGAAGACGGGCGACAAGTATCGCAAGATCGCCATCGCCATGGGCGTGAAGGGGGCGGACAAGATGCCGCTCGCGAAGGTGCGTCAGGCGGCGATCGCGGCCGTCGAGAAGCTCTCGAAGGACGTCGGCATCCCGGCGAACCT
>CAVCXQ010000067.1:0-6825 GCA_963606275.1 uncultured Muribaculaceae bacterium
CCTCCGAGAGGAGCACGGCCTTGAAGGTCGTCGATCCGATGTCGATGCCGAGATACGTCTTCATGTCTGCTTCTGGCACTGCTGAACGTTCCTTTCGCTCTTCCCCTGTCTGGGAAAGGGCGTATTATAGCATAATCCGCGCGTCCGCCGCGCACCGAGTCTCTCGTCCGCTTGCAAGGCCGGTGCATCAAGACGGCGCTCTCACCCGCGCCAGCGGGGATAGCGACATTTTAACGCGTTGACCATATCTACGACTCGGCACCTCCACACGACTTCTACGCGACTATAGAAGCGCCGGATTCAGGAGCCTAGAGCGGGCGGGCGGGGGGCGGCGCTAGGACAGGGCCCTGCACATGACTGCCGTCGCGGCGACGAGCGGATGGCGCGGCGAGCACGGGAACCGGCGGAGCGCGTCGCGGACGAACGGGTCGCGCGCGTAGCGGAAGAACCCGCGCCGCGCCTTCAGGAGTTCCATCGCCGAGAACGCCGCGCTCGCCTCGAAGTGGCGCATCACGTCCCCGCCGACCCGCGCCGCGATCGCCTTCCGGTTTCTCAGCGCGTCGAACTTGTAGGCGTAGTAGCGGTCTGTCCCCAGCGTCGTCGCGAGGATGCCGCGCGGGCCGGGCGCGTAGTCGTAGACGACTTCCCGGATCGACGCCACCCTCTCCGCCCGGCAGGCGCACTCGGCGATGAACGGCGCGTCCTCGAAGAGGCGCAGCCCCTCGTCGAAGCGGATGGCGTGGCGTTCGAGGAAGCTGCGGCGGTAGGCGCCGCGCCACACGCTGCCGAGCTCGCGGCGGGCGCCGAGGCTGCCGCCGGAGTTCCAGCGGCGCACGTCGTCGAACGAGTAGCCGAAGAACGCCGGCAGCAGGGCCTCGCGGATCGCCGCGTTGCCGGCGAGGTCGTAGTCGCGCTTCAGGGGCGCCGACTCGAAGCTGGCGAGCACGAAGTCCGCGCCGGTGCGCTCGAGCGCGTCCACCTTCCTGGAGACGAAGTCTGGATGCACCGTGTCGTCCGCGTCGACGAAGAGCACGAATTCGCCCGTCGCGCGGCGCAGCCCCTCGTTGCGCGCCCACGAAGGCCCGCGGGACTCGGCGTCCTCGACGACGAGGATCTCGACGTCCAGCCCCTTCGCCGCCGCCTCGACGGACTCACGCGCCCGCCGGAGCGTCGGACGGTTGCGCGGGTGGCACGGGATTATGACTGACGCCTTCATCGGAAGCGGCATCGGAGGGCGCGGCGGCCGCGGCGGACGGCGACGCTGGGGCGGGCTCGGCCGGCTTTGCCGCCGGCTGCGCGGCGAAGCGCGTCGGGTTCTTGGCCATGAACTCCCACGCGAACGCCTTGTAGGCCTCCGCCCCCTTCGAGCGCGGGTCGAGGAACACGACGGGCGTCCCCATCGACGGGGCCTCGGAGACGCGCACGTTGCGCGGGATCGTCGTCTCGTAGACCTTCTCGCCGAAGTGCCCGCGGACCTCCTCCATCACGTCCGTCGTCAGCCGCGCCACCGGGTTGACCATCGTGAAGACGATTCCGTTCAGCTCCAGCGACGGGTTCACCCCGGCGCGAAGCCGCTCGATCGAGCTCGTGATCAGCGCCAGTCCGTCCATCGCCAGGTATTCCGCCTGCGTGGGGACGAGGACGGAGTCCGTCGCCGCGAGGGCGGACGTCATCACCAGCCCGAGGGAAGGCGGGCAGTCGAGGATGACGTAGTCGAACGCGCCGGACTCCTTCACCGGCGCGAGCACCTTGCGGATGGCCTCGAGCCTGTCCTCGCGCATCGCGAGCTCGACCTCCGCGCCGGCGAGGTCGACCTCGGACGGGATGACGTTCAGGTTGTCCCACTTCGTCGGCTGGATGACGTCCGCGACGTCCTTCAGCCCGGCGAAGACCGGATACATCGAGACGCCGGGCTGCTTCTCGAGCCCGAGGCCGAGGGTGGCGTGCGCCTGCGGGTCGAGGTCGACCACCAGCACCGCGCGCCGCCGCGCCGAGAGCGCCGCCGCCAGGTTCACGACGGTCGTCGTCTTGCCGACGCCGCCCTTCTGGTTCGCGACCGCTATTACCTTCGTCTGCCTTTCCATCGTCAAAACAGCTTTCCGCTCTTCTGGAGCTCGTCGATGTTTCCCTTCGCGCTGCGGCGGACCTCGCGGAGCCACAGCTCGACCAGCGCGACGTCCCACGGCTCGTCCACGCACTGGACGACGGCCGCGAACGCGTCGCCGGACTCGACCACGGACTCCCGCACCCTCTTCGCGACCGCCTCCAGGCTGTCCGTCACGATCTGCTCGGAGAAGTTGTCGGACTTCAGGTGGTAGCCGTACTGCAGGATGCGCAGGCTTTCGTCGTGCTCGCGGAGGAACTCGAAGTAGGCCTGCGCCGCCGGGCCGAAGCCCTCGAACTCCACGTCGCCCGCGCTCGGCACGATGACCCTCGGCTGGTGCGCCTCCAGGCGTCCCTCGCGGACGCGCACCTTGCCGGGGCGGTCGAGTAGCTCGGAGACCAGATGGTAGTTCACCAGCGTGTTGCCGAACGTCTCGAGGCGGTGCGACGGCTCCACGAGGAACCGGGCGCTCTTCGCGGCGTACCAGCGGTCGAATGCGGGGTTGGAGCTCACGATCCCCTTCCGCAGCACTTCTTGTATTTCTTCCCGCTCCCGCATGGGCAGGGGTCGTTGCGCCCGACCTTCGGCTCCTCGCGCACGACGGGCCTCTCGCCGACGAACTCGCCGTCGTCGAACTTCCAGCATCCGCCGGCGTCGCGCACGAAGCGCGCCACCTCGTGGTGGTTGCAGAACTCGCCGCCCTCGGAGTAGAGGGCGCGGAACTCGACGACGCCGGCCTGGTCGCCGGGCCCGCCGCCCTCGGTGCGGACGACCTCGAGGCCGTGCCACTTCGCCGTCTGCGACCATCTGCGGGCGGTCTCCTCGTCGAACTCCGACAGGCCGGCCTCGGTCGCGCTGGACTTCAGGAACTCGACCTCCCCCGACGCGTACGCGGAGTACCTGGCGCGCATCAGCGCCTCGGCGGTCTCGGCCTTAGCCTTGCCGGTCACGATCGGCCCGCAGCACTCGCCGAAGGCCTTGCCGGACTTGCATGGACATGGTTCGGTGTTTTCCATAAGCCCGCGTATTTTACCATATCCCGCGAAACCGCGTCCGACCAGGTTTAGCGCCTGGCGCCAGGCGCCTAGTGCCTAGTGCGGAGTGCCTAGTGCCTAGTGCTTAGTGTCTGGTACCTAGTGCGCGGGCGGCGCGCGGCGCGCAGAGGCAACGCACGACGCCCGCGCAGCCTAGCCGATCACTTCTTCTTCGGCGCGTCGCGCATGGGAATCGTCACCGTCTGGATGCTCTTCGGCGCGATCTCGACCGTCGGACGCTCCGGGAGCAGCACGCCCCACTCCCATCCGTTGTCGCGCGTTCCCTTCTCGTAGCGCCCCTCCCAGGCGATAGTCCGCCACGGCTTCGTCTCGCCAGGCACGGAGCTGCAGTCGATCAGCTCCGGGTCGCACGTCAGCCGGCGGTACGTGCCGGTGTAGAGCGTCTTGCCGGCGACCTTCAGGACGGCGCGCTGCGGACGGTCGGTCGTGTTCGCCATGAGCAGGACAAGGCGGTTGCGCTCCTTGTTGGCGAGGGCCAGCCACTCGACCGCGCCGGGAATGGCGCGCGGCGCGCGTCCGGCCTCGACGTCCAGGCGGCCGGCGATCAGGTCGCCGTAGTAGCGCGTGCAGGCGAAGAACGCGTCGTCGGCGTCCTTCGCGTCCGTCGCCCCGTGCGCCAGCACCACCGGGCACTGCCGGATCGCCCCGCAGAACCAGCGGTAGATCTCCCCGGTGAGCCCGGGCTCGAGGCGCTCCTCGCCGCGGATCCAGTCGTAGTCGGCGTAGCTCACGCAGGCCGTGTCCCACTGCACGTGCCAGTAGCCGTCGTGCGCGTAGTTGAACGCGCCGGCCTGGCTGTCGAATCCGTGGAGGTTCATCGCCTCGACGTCGGGCTGCGCCAGCGCCGTCATCAGGAACTGCGCCCGCCAGAGGCCCTCCGAGAAGCGGCGGTGGCAGCGGACGTCCTCGTCGCTGCGCTCGCGCCATTCGGTGATCCACATCGGCTTGCCCTTGGTCTCCGGAAACCGGTCGCGGAAGTCGCGGAAGCGCCGGAAGCCGTACATCGAGCTGCTCCACGGCTTCTCCGCCCCGTAGCCGTGGTAGATGACGTGCGTTATCTCCTTCATCACCGGGCGAAGCGCCGCGATGAAGCGCCCGGACGTCGACTTCACGCGGTCGACGTCGAGGTCGACGCCCTTGCGCCTCTCGATCTCCTCCGCGCTGCGCCAGCGGTTCATGACCGCGACGAAGTCGGGGTCGCCCTCGGTGTATTCGCCTAGCGGGATGCCGATCTTGACGTCCGGCATGACCTTGCGGATCTCCGGCACGATCCGGCACCAGCGCGCCCCGATGGCCTCGGAGTTCGGGTTGAAATACGTCTCGTTGCCAAGCTCGAAGCCGGCCACCGTCTGCTCGTAGCCGTTGTCCTTGATCCACCTGACGTAGTCGGCGATGGCCTTGCAGACGACATCGACGTCGTTCGTCCTGGCGCCGGTCTTCGGGTCGATCGCGTTCCACTGCTCCAGGGTGAAGAGCGCCTTGAGGTCGTTCTTCTTAAGGAAGTCGAAGAGGAACTTCGGGTGCATGGAGACGCGGCCGCCCTTCTTGACGCCGCGCATCCCGTCCTCCCACCAGGCGTTCGCGCCCCACTGGCGGAGCAGCCATGCGCCGGAGCGCCGGAACGCCAGGGCGGTGTAGTCGGGATGGTCCTTGAGCAGCCAGTCGCTGTTGCCGCCCTCGCACATGACGCCGGCGTAGCCGAGAATCGGCGACGCCGAGACCTTCGATATGTCGCGGATCTCCGTCTTCGGGTCGATGCTGATCTCGAACTCGGCCATGTCGGACGCCACCGACGCCAGGTTCGCCGCAACGGCCGCTGCCGCCAGCGCCAATGAACACTTCGCTGCCATGTTGTATTCCTTATTTGAAGTCCCCGTCCGCCATCTCCCTCGGCGCCGTCGTCAGCGAGTCCGAGAACCACGTCCTCGACCTGCGCGACATGTCGGTCGGCGGCACTGCGATCTCCGCGCTGACGCTGCCGAACGACGGCTCGTGGAAGTCCTCCCAGATCGAGGAGTTCTACGCCTCCGGCGTGACCGCACTCGGCAAGGTCTTCGACGGATGCCCTTCCGTCCGCGTCGTCGAAGTCGCCAGCGACACGGTGACGAAATACGACACCAAGACGTTCGTCGGCGGATGCACCGCCCTCGGGCGGCTGGTGCTGGACTGCCCCAGGCTCACGCACTACAGCGGTTCGGACCTGTTCTCCGGCATCGTCGCCTCGAACGACGTCCAGGACGTGATCATGCCGTGGACGGTCGACATCGGGCAGAACTCGCTCCGCTCGGGGCTGTCAAACCTGACCGGCAGCCTGGTGCTGACGAATCTCACCACTACGCGGACGTACGACACGTTCTATGCGATGGCGGTCACCAACGTCTACGTGAAGTGGCTGGGGACGACCTTGCCGCAGATCGGGTCGCAGAGAAAGGCGAAGCGGGTAGTGTTCGATGCCCCGAACGCGCGCACGGCCGGGTCGGTTTCGTATCTCGACTCGCTCGAGATGACCGGCGAGGAGTTCCTGCCGCCGTGGATCCAGAACTTCCCGGGAAAGGCCTACCGCGCGATCCCGCTGACTGGAAACATCGTGATGACGAACCTGACGACGGTGACCAGGGACGCCAGCCAGGGCGCGGGCGTGTTCTGGGGAGGGACGAAGCTATCGTCCGCCGAGCTCTCCGGCCCGCTCGAGGACTTCGCCGCGCCGTGGACGGAGCGCGACAGCCCGCTGGAGCGCGCGTCGCTGAACCTCCCGAATCTCACGAACACCGTGGTCGGGGCGAAGACCGGGGCGATCTCGCTGAAGGAGGACGGGGTGCTGGAGGTCTTCGGCGCACCGTGGGGTAAGCACGTGACGACGAACCTGCTCGCCCGCTTCGCTGTCGTGCCGTCGTCGCTGGTGTCCGCCCCGACGAACCTCACGCTCCGATGCTCGAAGAAGCAGGGGTGGAAGGACTGGGCGCAGGATTATGCGGACGACTTCCCGCGCAGCCGGGCGCCGGAGGGGTGCTTCGGGGTGTGGCGCGAGCCGTACGGGACGGGGACGCGCGGCGCGTGGATGGTGCATATGCCGCAGGACACCGACCCGCGCACCGGCGCCGTCATCATCGTGCGGTAGGGAATCCGGGCGTCCGCCGTCGTCCGACCTGCTCCAGCCCGCAGCTTATGAAGTGCGACATGAATCGGAGCACAAGGTCTTCTTGACGTACTCGCGCAGTAGGCAGTCGATATGGTGCGACAGGGCGGCTACGCGGTGCACGGTGCGAAGCCGCGTCGACGCGGCTCTATAGGCTGGAAGATTGCCAAGGGACGGTCTCCTGCGAAAGCTCCTGACGCTCAATGCTGGCTCTTGAAATGTTGTAATGTTGCGCCGCAAGATTTCCGCAAACAATTCTCATTTATGGTATAATGTCCCCGTCTGACACCGAACGACGGAAAAACGACGATGTTCGCGAATCGGACGGCGGCTCTGCGGCTGGCTTGCCGCATGGCCGTCAGGTTGGGGACAGACCCCAACGGTGGTTGTTGGGGACAAGTCCCCTAGAGCTGGGGACGGACCTCGGCAGAATGGGGAACGGACCTTGGCGGAATGAAAGGAAAGGAAGGAGGCAGAGGATGGCGAAGAGGGCATACGAGCATTCGGCGTACTGGTACGCGATGAACTAC
>CAVCXQ010000068.1:0-6716 GCA_963606275.1 uncultured Muribaculaceae bacterium
TCTCGATGCCGCCCGTGACCGGCTCGCGCGCGGCCGGCGGCTCGAAGGCGATCGGACCTGCGACGAACGAGAGTTTGCCGTCGTCGGACTGCGCGGAGAGGAGCTTCGGCGACGCCTTGACGACGAAGGGACGAATCCGGTAGGCCCTTGCGCACGCTTCGGGCACGAGCCGCCAGTTCGCGGTCTGCACGGTCGAGCCGTCCGCCTTCCGCACCGGCTCCTCGGCGAAGTCCTCGGCGAGCGAGAAGCCGACGACGCGGTCGCGCAGGTCGGGCAGGGTCGCCGTGCGGTCTGCCGCCGCCGTCAGCTCGAGGCGCAGGAAGACGCTGCGCCCGGGGTCGACCTGCGCCGTCTCCGACTCGGCCTTGAGCGAAACGCCGTCGTGAGCGGACTCGAAGAGGACGGCCGCGACTAGGAGGGACGCGATCATGTCAGCGGCTCAGGATCTCCTCGCGCACGTTCTTCGGCGCGACCTCGAACTTGTCCGTCTCCATCGAATACGACGCGCGCCCCTTCGTGAGCGAGCGGATCGCCGTCGAATAGCCGAACATCTTCGCGAGCGGGACGCGCGCGTGGACGACCTGCAGGTCGCCGCGCATGTCCATGTCGAGCACCGCGCCGCGCCGCGCGTTGAGGTCGCCGAGGATCTCGCCGACCGACTCCGGCGGCGTCGTGATCTCCAGCTTCATGATCGGCTCCAGGAACTCCGGGGCCGCCTTCTCCGCCGCCTCGCGGAAGCCCATCATCGCCGCCGAGCGGAACGCCACCTCGTCCGACACCTCCGGGTCGACGAGCTCCGCCGAGACGCACGTCACCTCGAGGTCGGCCATCGGATAGCGCGCGAGCACGCCCGTCGAGACGCCGTCCGAGAGGCCCTGGCGGACGCAGTCCTGCAGGTGCTTGTCCGCGACGAGGTTCACGAACTCGCGGGAGAGCTCGACCTTGACGCCGGCGCCGCGATCAAGGGGCTTTAGGGCGATCGTCAGCGTGACGGCGTGGCGCTTGCCGCCGAGCTCGCGGTCGAAGGTGAACGAGGTCTCCGCCGGCTGCGTGACCGTCTCGAGGTAGCTGACCATCGGCTTGCCGACGTTCGCCGCGCACTTGAACTCGCGCTTCAGGCGGTCGACGAGGATCTCGAGGTGCAGCTCGCCCATGCCGGAGAGGATCGTCTGGCCGGTCTCCTCGTCCTCGCGGAACTGGCACGTCGGGTCTTCCGCCGCCAGGGCCTGCATGGACGCGACGAGCTTGTCCTTGTCCGCGCTCGACTTCGGCTCGATGGCGAGGAACATGACGGGCTGCGGCGCGACGATGCGCTCGAGGTAGCACGGCTTCATCTCCGCGCAGAGCGTGTCGCCGGTCGTGACCTCCTTGAGTCCGACGACCGCCCCGATGTCGCCGGCGTGGAGCTCCTCGACCTCGATCTGGTCGTCCGCGAAGAGCCGCACGATCTTCATGATGCGCTCGCGCTTGCGGGTGCGCGGATTGAAGGCGTTCGCGCCCTTCTTGAGGACGCCGCCGTAGACGCGCACGAAGAAGAGCTTGCCGACGTAGGGGTCTGTCGCGATCTTGAAGACGAGCGCGGTCAGGAGCTCCTTGTCGTTCTGCTGGCGCGTGACCGGCTCGCCCGACTTCAGGTCGGTCGCCGGCACGGGCGGACGGTCGAGCGGGGACGGAAGGAAGTCGCACACGGCGTCGAGGAGCGGCTGGACGCCCTTGTCGCGCAGGGAGGTGCCGCAGAGGACGGGCACGAACTTCCCGGCGACGACGAGCCGGCGGATGGCGGGCACGAGCTCCTCGGCGGTGAGGTCGCCCTTCTCGAGGAACGCCTCCATGACGCCCTCGTCCAGGTCGGCGACTTTCTCGACGAGCTCGGCGCGCGCGAGCGCCGCGTCGTCCGCCAGCTCGGCCGGCACGTCGCCGACCGTGAACGTCTTGCCCTCCGTCGCCTCGTCGTAGACGATGCCCTTCATCCGGATCAGGTCGACGACGCCGGCGAAGGAGTCCTCGCGGCCGATGGGGAGCTCGACGGGGCAGGCCGGGGCCTTGAGCTTCGTGCGGAGCTCCTCGACGACGCGGCCGAAGTCGGCGCCCATGCGGTCCATCTTGTTGACGAAGGCGAGGCGCGGCACGCCGTAGCGGTCTGCCTGGCGCCAGACGGTCTCGGACTGCGGCTGGACGCCGCCGACGGCGCAGAAGACGCAGACGGCGCCGTCGAGGACGCGCAGCGAGCGCTCGACCTCCATGGTGAAGTCGACGTGGCCGGGGGTGTCGATGATGTTGATGTCGCAGCCCTTCCAGGCGCAGGAGATCGCGGCGGACTGGATGGTGATGCCGCGCTCCTTCTCCTGGACCATGAAGTCGGTCGTCGTGTTGCCGTCGTGGACGTCGCCGTGCTTGTGGATCTTGCCGGTGTAGAAGAGGATGCGCTCGGTGGTCGTCGTCTTGCCCGCGTCGATGTGGGCGACGATGCCGATGTTGCGTACGTGCGAGAGGTCTGCGCTCATGGTGTCCGTGTCGGATGTGTTGGGATTCGCGTTTCGAAGCGGCGCGTATTATACCATTTCGGCCAGCCCGCCTCCCTAGAAGCGCAGCGACTTGCCGTCCTTGGCGAGGCGGGCGCGCATCCGGGGCTTCGCCTTGCCGGCGAGCACCAGGTCGGCGAGCGGGTCCTCCACGAACTCCTGCACCACGCGGCGGAGCGGACGCGCCCCGAGCGCGCTGTCGTAGCCCTTCTCGACCAGGAACTCCGTCGCCTTGCGGTCGAGCGTCAGCGTCACGTGCGCGTCCTTCAGCCGCGCCTGCAGCCGCTCCACCTCCAGCGCGAGCACCGCCGCCATGTCGGACTTGTCGAGCTTGCGGAACACCACCGTCTCGTCGAAGCGGTTCAGCAGCTCCGGACGGAACGCGCGCTTCGCGTCGGCGACCATCTTCTCGCGCAGGACGTCGTAGCTGGTTTCGGCCGTGTCGCGCGCGAAGCCGAGCGAATGCCCCTCCCGCGCGAAGTCGAAGCCGAGGTTCGCCGTGCAGATGACGATCGTGTTGCGGAAGTCGACCACGCGCCCCTGTCCGTCCGTGAGCCGCCCCTCGTCCAGGATCTGGAGGAGCATGTTGCAGACGTCGGAGTCGGCCTTCTCGAACTCGTCGAAGAGGACGACGGAGTAGGGCCGGCGCCGGACGCGCTCGGTGAGCTGCCCGCCCTCGTCGTAGCCGACGTAGCCGGGCGGAGAGCCGACGAGCCGCGAGGCGGAGTATTTCTCCTGGAACTCGGACATGTCGAGCGCGATCAGCGCCTTGTCGTCTCCGTAGACCCTCTCGGCGAGCATCTTGGCGAGGTGGGTCTTGCCGACGCCGGTCGGGCCGAGGAAGAGGAACGAGCCGATCGGACGCTTGGGGTCGGCCATCAGCGCGCGAGAGCGGCGCAGGGCCCTTGCGACGGCCTTGACCGCCGGGGCCTGCCCGACGACGACGTCGCCGAGCGTCTTCTCCATCGCGAGGAGCTTCTCCGCCGTGGTGGCGTTCATCTTCTCGACGGGGACGCCGCTCATCGACGAGACCGTCGCGGCGACGTCGTTCTCCGTGACCTCGACGACCTCCTCGGCGTGCGTCTCCTTCCACTCCTTGAGCGCGGCCTGGAAGGCCTCGGACGCGGCGCGGACCTCGTCGCGGAGCTTCGCGGCGGCGTCGAAGTCGCCTTTGGCGACCACGGCGTCCTTGCGTCCGCGCAGCAGGTCGATGCGCTCCTGCATCTCGGTGAGCGACTTCGGCCTGGCGCTCGCGGCGGCGCGGAGGCGCGCGCCGGTCTCGTCCATCGCGTCGATCGCCTTGTCGGGGAGCTGCCGCGCCGGCAGGTAGCGGGCGGTCAGCTCGACCGCCGCGCGCAGGGCGCCGGGCGTGAACTTCGCCGAGTGGTATTCCTCGTATTTCGGCGCCAGCCCCTTCATGATCTCCACCGTGTCCGCGACCGTCGGCTCCTCGACGGAGACGGACTGGAAGCGGCGCTCTAGCGCGGCGTCGCGCTCGATGGACTTGCGGTATTCCTTGATGGTGGTGGCGCCGACGCACTGGAGCTCGCCCCTGGCGAGCGCCGGCTTGAGGATGTTCGCCGCGTCCATCGCGCCCTCGGCGCCGCCGGCCCCGACCATGGTGTGGATCTCGTCCAGGAAGAGGATGACGTTGCCGGCGCGGCGCGTCTCGTCGACGACCTTCTTAAGCCGCTCCTCGAACTGCCCGCGGTACTGCGTGCCGGCGACGAGCCTCGCCAGGTCGAGCGCGACGACGCGCTTCGACTGCATCCGCTCCGGCACCTCGCCGCGGTGGATCGCCTGCGCCAGGCCCTCGACGACGGCGGTCTTGCCCACGCCGGCCTCGCCGACCAGCACCGCGTTGTTCTTCGTCCGCCGCGAGAGGATCTGGACGATGCGCTTGAGCTCGCGGCCGCGACCGATCACCGGGTCGAGCCGCCCCTGCCGCGCCATGTCGGTCAGGTCGCGCCCGTAGGCGGCGAGCGTCGGCGTCTTCTGCGCCTTGCCGTTCGCGCCGGGATGCGACTTGCCCTCGCCGTCCCCGCCATCGCCGTCCTCTGACTCCGCCTCCTCTCCGGCCTCGCCCTGGGTCCCGGCCGCGACGAACTTGTCCGCCGTCACCCCGGCGTTGAACAGCAGCTGCGCCGCCGCGTTCTCGCCCTCGCGCAGCATCGCCAGCACCAGGTGGGACGTGGTGACGTCGTTCCCCGGGCCGGCGTCGATCACCGCCATGTCGACGACCTTCTTCGTCCGCGCCGTCAGCGGAAGCTGCCCGCGCTGCATCACCCCGGCGCCGCCGCCGGAGATGGCGGACTGCATGGACGCCGAGAGCTCCTCGAGCGAGAGCCCGAGGGCGACGAGGCGCCGCGACGCGCCGCAGCCGGGGATGGCGAGGATCGAGAGCAGCACGTGCTCCGCCCCGACGTGGTCGTGCCCGAGGTGGCGGGCGCAGTCGGCGGAGGCGTTGAGCGCGTCCGCCGCGTTCTTGCTGAATGTCGGCCTCACAGGAACTTCTCCTCGGCGCGCTCGTTGAGGACGACGTCCTCGAAGCGGCGGTTCATCTCGTCGGCGCGCTCGGCGTCCTCGCGGTCGCGCTCGTCGACGTCCATCTTCTCGTCGCCGGCGAAGGCGGCGGCGGCGGACTCGAGCATCTCCTCGACGTCCTTGAGCGAGACCCCGTCCAGCATCCCCTCGAGCGCGGCGAGCCGCATCGGCGAGAGCAGGTCGAAGAGCTCCGCCGGCGAGAGCAGCCTGGCGTTCTTCAGTATCGCCAGGGCGCGGCAGAGCGCGTCGCCGAACACGCGCGGCATCTCCTCGAAGAGGCGGACGCGCGCGTTGCGCTCCTCGCGCAGCAGGTCCTTGACGACGCGCCCGGCGAGCGCGTCCGGCGCGGCGGACGCCACGCCGAAGACGTGCCCGGGGTCGACCACGCCGCCGGACTCGCACCCGACGAGGTCCATGTCCAGGGCGTGCATCGCGCGGCGCACGGCGTCGACCTCGCCGATCAGGTGCAGCCCCTCCAGGTGCAGGCCGCCGCCGACCATGAACGCGGGGTCAGTCCCCTCCAGCGAGACGGGGCGCGGCTTGCGCTCGCCCTTGCGCGGCTTCGCGGCGGCGGCGGACTTCTCGATGTCGGACACCATGCCGTCGACGGCGTTCATGATCGCCTCGATGAACGGCGGCGGCTTCTCGCCGTCGCCGCCCGGCCCGATGCGGGTGATGGTCATGGACACGCCGGGCGGCAGCCCCGCGGACTTGCGGGTGCGCTGGCTCTTCTTCTGGCGGCGCTGGCGCTCGGACTTCGCGCACGCCTTGCAGACGTAGAGCTCCTCGGCCCCCTCGCCCTCACCGCGCACGAGGGCCGTCTCGGCCTCCGCCTGATGGCAAATCTCGCATTTCATTGGCTGCGTATTATACCAAATCCGCCGCGCCCCCTGCCGTCACCGGACGGAGTCCGCACAACAGGTCAGTTGCGAATCTCCTATTGCCGGTTCTTCGAAGTCTTTAGTGGACGGTTCGTCTCGAGCCGCGTTTTACGGAACAAGAGTCAATCCCACCACTAAAAATCCCGAGGGCTTTTGCAATGCGTTCAGAACTGGTATTGCGCCGAGAGGACGAAGCCGCCGCCCACGCCGAGGCCTACGTCTGGGCGAGGGCCTGGTCGAGGTCGGCGATGATGTCGTCGACGTGCTCGATGCCGATCGAGAGGCGCACGAGCTCCGGCGTGAGACCGCCCTCGAGCTGCTCCTCTTCGGTGAGCTGCGAATGCGTCGAGGACGCCGGATGGATCACGAGCGAGCGCGCGTCGCCGACGTTCGCGAGCTGCGTGAAGAGCTTGAGCCCGTCCGCCACCTTGACGCCGGCCGCCTTGCCGCCCTTGACGCCGAAGACGACCATGCCGCCCTGTCCGTTCGGCAGGTATTTCTCGGCGAGCGCGTGGCTCGGGTCGTCCGCGAGGCCCGGATAGCGCACCCAGGCGACCTTCGGATGCGACGCGAGGTGCTTCGCGACGGCGAGCGCGTTCTCGCTGTGCCGCGCGATGCGGAGCGGCAGCGACTCGACGCCCTGGAGGAAGATCCAGCAGGCGTCCGGCGACAGCGTCGGGCCCTGGTTGCGCAGGGCGACCGTGCGTAGGCGCGTGATGAACGCGAGCGGCCCGATCGCCTCACCCCACTTGATGCCGTGGTAGCCGGT
>CAVCXQ010000069.1:0-6675 GCA_963606275.1 uncultured Muribaculaceae bacterium
GCTCGAGGCCGAGCGCGCCGCGCGCGCCGCCGAGGAGAAGAAGGCCGCCCTCGAGGTCGCCAAGAAGCTCGAGAAGCTCGAGATCACGGTGTCCGCCCCGACGACCGACGGCAAGAAGCTCTACGGTGCGATCAGCGTCACCGACATCCTCGCCGCCATCGAGGCGAACCGCGGCGTCAAGGTCGAGCGCCACCAGCTCGAGCTCGACGACGCCCTCCGCACCGTCGGCGTCTACGAGCCGACGATCGACCTCGGCCGCGGCGTGACCGTCAAGTTCAAGATCGTCATCCTCGACGAGGCCCAGCCCGAGTGACCGCGCTCGCGGAGAAGTGGCAACTGACGCGGGAGACGGTCGGCGACGGCCGTCTCTCCGTCATAATGCCACTCTACCGCCTCGCGGCCACGGCGGAGGGCAACCTCCGCACCGTCGCCGACCTCTTCGAAAGCCACGGCGTCAACGTCGAGCTCGTCCCCGTCGACGACGGCAGCGGCGACGGCACCGACGCCGTCCTGCGCGGACTTAGCGCCGACGGCTACAGGCACGTCGCGATCAAGCCCGTCGTCTGCCGGCGCAACGGCGGCAAGGGCTCCGCCCTCCGCGCCGGCTTCGAGGCGTCCACCGGGCGCTTCGTCATGCTCCTCGACGGCGACCTCGACATCCACCCGAAGCAGACCCCGCTCTTCTTCGAGCAGATGGTCTCGAAAGGCGCAGACGTCGTCGTCGGCTCCAAGCGCCACCCGCGCTCCGTCGTCCAGTATCCCTGGCACCGGCGGCTCGTCAGCCTCTGTTATTTCACTATGGTGCATCTCGCCTTCGGGCTGAAGATCACCGACACCCAGACGGGCATGAAGCTATTCCGCCGCGAGACGCTCGGCTACGCGCTCGGGCGGATGCTCGTCAAGGCATACGCATTCGACCTGGAGCTCCTCGCCATCGCCGCGCAGCACGGTGCCAGGATCGCCGAGGCCCCGGTCGTCATCCGCTTCGGCAACAAGTTCGGCGCCCTGCAGCCGGACACCGTCTACCGCATGGCGCTCGACTCGCTCGCCGTCTTCTACCGGCTGCGCGTCCTCGACTACTACCGCAAGTGCATGGCGCCGAAGCGGCTCGACCACGACCCTCTCGTCTCCGTCGTGATCGCCTGTCCGCGTCCGGGCGCGATGCTCGACGAATGCCTCGCGGCGCTCCGCGCCCAGACCTACGGCGGCTGGGAGGCGATCGTGCTGCCGGACGAAGGGGACGCCCGCGAGGACGGCGACGGCGGCCACGGCACGGTGCGATGGATCCCGACCGGCAAGGTCCGCCCCGCCGAGAAGCGCAACCTCGGCATCCGCGCCGCGAAGGGCGAGATCGTCGCGTTCATCGACGACGACGCATACCCGGACGCCCGCTGGATCGAATACGCCGTCCGCTACTTCGGCGAGCGCGACGTCGGCGCCGTCGGCGGGCCTGGCGTCACCCCGCCGGGAGACGGACGTCTCGCGCGCCTCGGCGGACGCGTCTACGAGAGCCCTCTCGTCTCCGGCTCCTACCGCTACCGCTACCGCGCCGGCGGCGTCCGCCGCGACGTCGACGACTACCCCAGCTGCAACCTCTTCGTGCGCAAGGACTTGCTGGACGCGATCGGCGGATACCGCACCGACTTCTGGCCGGGCGAGGACACGCTCCTCTGCAAGGACATCGTCGACCGAGGGCAGCGCATCGTCTACGACCCGTGGGTCGTCGTCTACCACCACCGGCGTCCGCTTTTCATGCCGCACCTTCGCCAGCTCGGGCGCTACGGATTCCACCGCGGCTACTTCTGCAAGCGATTCCCTTCCAACTCGCGGCGGCTCGCGTATTTCGTTCCTTCGCTCTTCGTCCTCTACCTCGCGCTGCTGGCGGCGGGGGGAGCTGTCGCGGCGTGCGCGCGTCCGCCGGCTGCCGTCTGCCTGGCCGCCGTCGCGCCGCTCGCGCTGTATGCCGTCCTCGTCGCGCTTGCGTCGTTCAGCCTGCGTCCGCTGGACTGGCTGCTGACGGCGGCCGGCGTCGTCGCCAGCCACGTCTGGTACGGGGTGCAGTTCCTGCGCGGCCTCTGCGCCGGCCGCGCTCCCTGCGAATTCATCGGAAAGGACCATGAGTGAGGGCTGAGACCTGAAATCTGAATTTGAAACTCGGACTCTGAATCTGCTATTTGAAATCTGCTATTTGAGATGCCTGAAAGGAGACGGACATGAGTGATTTTCTCTGGATCGCCGCGGCGTATCTCGTCGGAGGCATTCCCTTCGGCTACCTGATCGGACGCCTTCGCGGCGTCGACGTGCGCAAGGTCGGCTCGAAGAACATCGGCGCGACGAACGTGTTCCGCACCGTCGGCAAAAAGTGGGGGCTTCTCGCCTTCGCGTGCGACGTGCTGAAGGGGCTGCTGCCGACGGTGGCGGCGAAGGCATTCGGCGGGCCGGCGCTCTGGGTCGGCGTCGCCTGCGTCGTCGGACACATGCTCACGCCATACATGAAGTTCAAGGGCGGCAAGGGCGTCGCCACCGCGTTCGGGATGCTGATCGGCCTCCTGCCGGGGCTGGTGGGCGTCGCCTTCGCGCTCTTCGCCGTCGTCTTCGCCTGCTCGCACTACATCTCGCTCGGCAGCTGCGCGGCGGCCGCGTTCCTCGCCGTCGCCGTCTGGTTCCCCGTCTTCGGCTCGCCGGGACGCGCCGACCTGCCGCAGTGCGTCCTCGTCGCGTTAATCGCCATCTTCGTCCTCTGGAAGCACCGGGCGAACGTCGGGCGCCTCGCGCGCGGCGAGGAGAGCAGGACATACCTCTTCGGAAGAAAGGAGCGGACGAAATGAGGATAACCTTCTACGGGGCCGCGCAGACGACCACCGGCTCGATGCACCTCGTCGAGGCCAACGGAAAGCGCATCCTGCTGGACTGCGGGCTCTACCAGGGCCACCGCAAGGAGGCGTTCGAGAAGAACCGCAACCTGCCGGTCGACCCGAAGACCATCGACTACGTGATCCTCTCGCACGCGCACGTCGACCACTCCGGCAACCTGCCGCAGCTGGTTCGCCAGGGCTTCAGGGGGCGCGTGTTCGCGAGGCAGTCCACCGCCGAGCTCTGCGACGTCATGCTGCGCGACTCGTGCTTCCTGCAGAAGCGCGACCTCGAATACGTCAACAAGCGCCGCCGCCGCGAGGGCAAGCGCCCGTTCGAGCCGCTCTACGACGAGTCCGACGTCGACGCGCTGATGCAGCTCTTCGTGCCCACCCACATGCACGAGCCGCGCGAGATCGCGCGCGGGCTTACGCTGGAGCTCTTCAACGCCGGGCACATCCTCGGCTCCGCGCTCGTCCAGCTGGACGTCCGCGCCGACCGCGGCCGCAGCCACCGCCTGCTGTTCTCCGGCGACCTCGGCCAGCCGCACCAGCCGATCCTGCGCCACCACGAGTATCCGGCGGGCGCGGACATCCTCCTCTGCGAGTCGACCTACGCCGACAGGCTGCATCCGTCGGCGGACGACGTGGAGTTCCGCCTGGAGCAGCACCTGAAGCACATCGACCGGCACAACGCGAAGCTCCTGATACCGGCGTTCTCGGTCGGCCGAACCCAGCAGATCGTCTACTACCTGAACCGTCTCGCCGACCGGGGGCGCTTCCCGCGCGAGGTGAAGGTCTACGTCGACTCCCCGCTCTCGCAGAAGGCGACGCGCATCTACGCCGCGCACCGCGAGGTCTACAACGACGAGGCGAAGGAGATGATCGCCGCCGGACGCGACCCGCTCGTCTGCCCGAACATGTCGTTCGTCGGCGCGCCGGAGGAGTCGATGGCGCTCAACGACGCCCCGGGGCCGATGGTCATCGTCGCCGCCTCGGGGATGTGCGAGGGCGGACGCGTCGTCCACCACATCAAGAACATCGCCCCCGACCCGGACAACGTGATCCTCATCTGCGGCTTCCAGGCGGAGAACACGCTCGGGCGCCGCATCGTCGAGCGCCGCGAGAAGATCCACGTCCTCGGCGAGGAGGTCTCGCTGAGGGCGAAGGTGGACGTCATCAACGCGCTCTCCGCGCACGCCGACCGAGCGGGGCTGTCGAACTGGCTTGACGAGGTGAAGGACAACGTGCGGCACTCGTTCGCGGTGCACGGCGAGCCGGACAAGGTGGCGGCGATGGTCGAGCTGATGAAGGAGAAGGGCCTGTCGAACGCGGTCGCCCCTCTCCCCGGCCAGACCTACCGCTTCGACTGACGCGGTCAGCCGGCGGCGGCGATGGCTCGGCGGAGCGCGGCGACGCGGAGGCCGAGGAGCTCGGCGTCGTCCGCCTCGACCAGCAGCCTCAGGTACGGCTCGGTGTTCGACTTGCGGACGCTGACCCAGCCGTCGGCGAACTCGACGCGAACGCCGTCGATCTCGCTGCGCCCGGTCTCATGGCCGAACCCGGTCGCGGTTTCGAGTGCGCGGGCGATGGCCGCGTCCTTGTCGTCGACCCTGAAGTTCATCTCTCCGGAGTTCGCATAGCGCGAGACGACCGGGCGCATCATCTCGGAGAACGCCGCGCCGCCTTTCTTCGCGGCGGCGACCTCGCCGAGGACGCGCATCGCCGCCAGCGCGCCGGAATCGCATCCGAAGAAGTCTCCGAAGTAGTAGTGCCCCGCGAGCTCTCCGCCGCAGAGGGCATGGAGTTCGCGCATCTTCGGCTTGGCGAAGGCGTGCCCAACCGGCACCATCGTCGGCGAGAAGCCGCGCTCGCGCAGCGCCTCGATCGCACCTCTCGAGGTGCGGACGTCGTGCAGGACGATGGGCTTCCCGTCCCCGTCCTGCGCGGCGGAAGCGGCAGCACGCCGCGTCGCCTCGGCGACGACCGGGATGAGATAGTCCGGCTGGACGAATGAGCCTCTCTCGTCGACGAACATCGCGCGGTCGGCGTCGCCGTCGAAGATGACGCCGCAGTCCAGTCCCCTCTCGCGGACGCAGGCGGAGAGCTGTTCGCGGGCCTCGGCCTTGAGCGGGTTGGGTGAATGGCACGGAAACATGCCGTCGGGCGTTCCGTTCAGCACCACCGCGCCGGGGAAGAGATCGCGCGCCAGCAGCGACGCCATGCCGTTGGAGCAGTCGACTGCGAAGCGCAGTCCGCCGAAGTCCGGCCGCCGCGCCTTCATCCACGCCAGATAGCGGTCGAGGCAGTCCATCAGGCGAATCCGAGGACGTGGCGCATGGTGTAGATTCCGGGCGACTTGTCCTTCGCCCAGACCAGCGCCTTCAGGGCGCCGGCGGCGAACGCGGCACGGTCCTGCGCCTTGTGGACGAGCTCTACGCGCTCGAGGTCGCCGGCGAACATCACCGTGTGGTCGCCGACTACCGATCCGCCGCGCAGCGCGTGGATCGCGATCTCGCCGGCAGGGCGCTCTCCGACGTCGCCGTGGCGGCCGTAGACGAACGAGTCGTCGCGCCCGCGACCCTTCGCCGCCGCCTTCGCGAGCATCAGCGCAGTCCCCGACGGAGCGTCCTTCTTGTGGCGGTGGTGCATCTCCGCGATCTCGATGTCGTATTCCGGCCCGAGGACGGACGCCGCCCGCTCCACCAGCTCCAGCAGCAGGTTCACCCCCAGCGAGTAGTTTCCGCTCTGGACGACGGGGATCGTCCGCGCGGCGGCGTCCACGGCCTTCTGCTCGTCCGGCGTCAGGCCCGTCGTGCCGATGACGTAGGGGATGCCCTGCGCGGCGGCGCGCGTGACGAAGGCCGGCACTCCGGAGTGGTGCGAGAAGTCGACCACGCCCTCGGTTTCCGCCGGCCAGTCGCGGGCGTATCCGTCGGCTACGTCGATCTCGGCGACGACCTCAAGGCCGGCGTCCTTCGCCAGCTCGACCAGCTTCCTGCCCATGCGCCCAGCGGCGCCGACTATCGCTATCCTCATTTCACACCTCCACTTTTCCTCTTTCCCTCTTTTCCACTCCTCCACTCCTCCACTTTTCCACTTCTCCACATTCTTCAGTACGGCATCTTGACCATGCCGGAGAAGCCCATGAAGGCGAGGGAGAGAAGCCCGGCGGTGACGAGCGCGACGGCGACGCCGCGGAAGCAGCGCGGCGGGTCGGCGTGGGCGAGCTTCTCGCGGATGCCGGAGAACACGAGCAGCGCGACGCCGAAGCCGACGGCCGCCGAGAACGAGAAGAACACCGACTCGAAAAGGCCTGTTCCCTGCTTGCAGTTGATCTCCGCGACGCCGAGGACTGCGCAGTTGGTCGTGATCAGCGGGAGGAAGATGCCGAGCGCTGCGTGCAGCGGCGGCAGGAAGCGCTTCATCGCGATGTCGATGAACTGCACGAGCGCTGCGATCACCAGGATGAAGGCGAGGGTGTGGACGTAGCCGAGGCCGAACGGCTGCAGGACCCAGTGGTCGAGGCACCACGTCGCGGCGGCCGCGATCGTCATCACGAAGACGACCGCGCCGGACATCCCCAGCGCGGTGTCCGTCCGCTTCGAAACGCCGAGGAACGGGCAGCAGCCGAGGAAGCGGCTGAGGACGAAGTTGTTCACCAGCACCGATCCGACGAGTATCATCAGGTAATAGCTCATGTATCCTCCGATTCGGGTAGTCTACCAAATCGCCTCGTCGCGCGTCAACCACAGGCGAGCATGTCGCTACGGCCAACGCATTAAAACCGCCTCTTCCCCTTCGGGGCCCCTGAGGCGGTTTT
>CAVCXQ010000070.1:0-6605 GCA_963606275.1 uncultured Muribaculaceae bacterium
GCATGATCGACATCTCGCCGAACTCCTTGCGGATCTGGCTCATCACCGCGTCGAGCGCGGTGTTGCCCGTGGTCTTCTTCGCGGCCGGCGCCGCTTCGGTCTTTTTCTCTGCCATGGTGGGGTTGGGTTGCTATTGAGGTTGACTTATGGTTAGATGGTTTTTGGATTCAAGGGACGCATATCTCTGGCGATCATTCGACTATTCCCTCCTTGGCCTCGGCGCGCCAGAAGCGCGCCTCGACCGTCGCCTCGACGTCGTTCGTCCAGGCCGGGGTCGCGTCCGAAGGCGCCTGCTCCCACTCGTTAGTCGTCGAGAAGCCCTTGGTCAGGTCGTCCGTCGAGAGCAGGCGGTACCAGCACCACGGGACGCGGTTGGTGACGACGAGCCGCCACGATCCCTCCGCGATCCGCTCGATCGACTGGAACGCGATCGGCGTCGGCACGTTCGTCACGACCGTCGGCTCCGGACCCGGCCCCGGCGTCGCGTCGGAGATGGTCAGCGTCGCCGTCATGGACGAGATCGGCTCGTAGTTCGCCGCGTCGCCGGAGAACTCCGCCGTCACCGTGTAGACGCCGACTTCCGTCTGCCCGTTGCCGTCGTAGGCGACCGTCACGCCGTCCGGCAGCGTCCCGGAGACCTCGAGCGAATGAGGCTCTCCGTCGTAGGCGAACGTCTTGCTCTCGAAGGCGACGCCGCCCATGTCGTAGACGGCCTTGGCGATCGTCCAGGTCACCGTGCGCGTGGTCTTCGTGCCGTCGTCCGACCAGGCGAAGCCGAACTTCGGCGTCAGCGTGGCCGTGTAGCTGCCGGCGTCCGTCTGCGGCTCGGCGACGACGGCGAAGCCGTGTCCCTCGAACGTCGGGGCCTGCTCCGCGCCGGTGTAGACGAAGTTGACGGTCGAACCCTCGACGGCGGCGGTCAGCGTCTCGCCGCCGGCGACCATGACGTAGTTCGTGCCGTCCACCGCGACCTCGCCGTCGACGTCGAGCGCGTCGCTCCAGACGAGCAGGGACGCGCCGGAGCCGGACGACGGCCTGACCGCGATGCCGACGTCTCCGGTGTCGTCGTTGACGAAGCGGTGCGCGGACGCCGCCTCTTCCGCGTCCGAACCGGAGGAGAAGCCTTCCGCGACGCGGCCGAAGACGTTGGTCGGGGCGAGGATGCCGGCGAGGCAGCCGACGTCGCCGGTCAGCGGGTTCTCCAGGTAGAGGGCCGAGTTGTCGGACACGAGCAGGTTGCTGGCGAGGTCGGTGGTGACGACCAGTTCGTGCGTCTCGGGGTCGGAGTGGAACTCCTCGACCTCGTGGTTTTCGGTCACGTTCAGGTCGCCGGAGACGTAGGCGACGCCCTTGTTGCAGACGATGACGCCGCCGCCGACCCACGAAGCGCAGTCGGTTATCGTGCCGCCGCGCAGGTAGGCGGTCGAACGGTCGATGCAGACGCCGCCGCCGACGCCGAGCTCGGACGCGGACTTCGTGTAGAGGTTGTAGCAGCCGGTGACGAGCGAGCCGCTCTCCATGACGAACGTGCCTTCCTGCGCGACGCGGATGGCGCTGGCGGCCTTCTGCGTCCGCCCGGCGGCGTCGCGCACCGTCGCCCCGGACTTGAGCGTCAGCGAGCCGCCCTCGACGTCCAGGAAGATCGCGCCCGACTTGCCGCGTCCGTCCAGCACGACGTCGGACAGCGTGAGCGACGCGCCCTTGGCGACGTGGATGGAGTTCGTGCCCTGGTAGCGCGAAAGCGTGAAGGTCGAGCCGGACGCGGAGCGGAGCGTGACCGCGTAGGCGATCTCCGCCGGGTCGAGGAGCGTGTCGTCGCCGAGCAGCTCGACCGTCGCGTCGCCGGAGAGCTCCGCCACGGCGTCCGAGAAGCCGGCGTAGTAGCGCGTCGCGCCGGACGTCGGAAGAACCCTGACAAGGGCCTCGGACTCGTCGACCTCCTTGCTGCCGGAGTCCGCCTCCGCCCAGACGAGCGACGCGCCGGACGCCTCGGCGACGAGCGTCGCGTCGGCGTCGTTCGAGAAGGCGCGGACGGACGGGTAGACGACGGATGCCGCGCCGGTAGCGAACACGCCGCCGGCGAGCGAGCGCGGAGAGACGACGGACAACGCTCGCCAGCGGACGCCGACCTCGCCGGTCACCACTCCGGAAAGCGCGAGCGACGCATCGGAGGCCTTGCCGGCGCAGAGGTGCAGGTTGTCCTCTCCTGCGGAGATGTTGCCGGACGAGTTGCCGCGCACCGTGACGGCGCCGGATAGCGTGACGGACGCGCCGGCGCCGGCGTAGACGCCGCCGCCGTAGGACTTCGCCGCGCAGTCCTCCACGGAGCTGTCCTCCAGCGCGAGCGACGCGCCAGCCCCCTTCAGGTAGACGCCGCCGCCGGAGGATGCGCACGAGCGCGCCGCGTATTCGCCGGACGCCTCGCAGCCCGCGAGCGCGCAGCCGACGAGCCGCGCCGAGCCGGAGAGGACGGCGACCGCGCCGGAATGGTAGTTGGTGCCGTTCGCGCCGATGACCGTCGCCGACTCCAGCGTCAGCGATCCGCCGTCCACGAGGAACAGCGCGTTGCCGCGATAGCCGTCAAAGGCGATGCCGGACACGGTCAGCGACGCTCCGTCGCCAACGACGAAGCCGCCGTCGCCGTCCTCGAAGTCCGAAACCGTGACGTCAGCGGTCTCGCCGCGGATGGTCAGCGAGCCGGTCACGGTCGTCAGGCGCGTCAGCGAGAGGTCGGCGCGTTCGCGCACGACGATTTCGCCAGAGTCGCCGACCTCGCCGGTGGCCTGCTGGGCCTGGAAGAGGTTAAGCGCGTCGTCCAGCCGCGCGGCGGCGTTGGTCTTGCCGGAGAGGTCGACGAAGTAGGCGGCGGCCTCGCTCAGCGGGACTGGGGAACCGGCCTCCCACTTCAGGTAGATCTCGCCGGACGGGTTGGCCGTCGCCGCGCCGCGGATGCTGCCGGTCGCGTCGGCGGCGCTGGCGATCAGCGGCGCGGACGCCTCCGCCGTCGCCGCCGCGCACGTCGCGCGCCCGAACGCCTCGCCAGCGTCGTCCGCCGCCGCGCACAGCAGGGAGAACCCGGACCCGAGCGCGTCCGTCATCACGAAGCCGTCGGCGTCCGCCGTGCGCACCGCCGCGAGCGCAGACGGCACGTTGAAGTCGACGCCGCCGCCAAGCTCCAGGCGTCCGCCGGCCTCCACCGTCACCGCCGTCGAAAACACGGAAGCGAACGAAACGTCGGACAGCGCGAGGACGCCGCCCGCCTTGACCGCGAGCGCAGCGCCGGAGGCGCGGACTACCGAGGCGTCCGCCGCCGCGCCGGAGGCGCGGATGGCGCACGGGAAGTCGATCTCCGCCGTCGCCGACAGCGGGATCTCGCCGAGAAGCTCGATGGTCACGGACGCCGCGCCGGCGTCCGCAAGCTCCTTCGCCGCCGCGATGGCGGTGTCGAGCGTCGCGTAGGCGCTCTCGACGCCGCCGGAGACGATGCGCGCGCGGGGCTCGTGAACCGTGACGTCGTTTCCGTAGGAATTGCCGAACGACGCGACGACCGGAATGTCCGAATAGGTCGCCGACCAGCCGGCGCCCCTGTTGAAGGTGCGGGTCTTCGACTGCGTCTGGGTCTTCGCGACCTTGACGGACGAGAGCGTCTCCGTCGAGAAGCCCGGTTTCGCGACCACGACGTCATACGTCCCCGCCGGTACGCGAAAGGCGTAGACGCCGGTATCAGACGTCTCGCCAGACGAGACGAGCGTCGTCGTGCCGGCCGCATAGAGGCGCACTGCCGCGCTCGCGACGGCGTTCGTCGCCTCGTCCGTGACGCGGCCCGTCAAAAGGGCCGCATCCGCGTCCGTCGGGATAATGTTGAAAACCATGTCGTCAAAAATCGTGAAGTGGAAATCGTCGGCTGCGATGTTCGGCAGGTTATACCAGTAGTCGCCCTGCCCCGCCCAGCCCATGTTCAGGTGCACGTAGAGCTTGCCGTTCTCGTAGCCGTAGCCGTCGCCGACGATCGCGTGGCCGCCGTCGCCGCTGATTCCCATCAGCACGGGCAGTCCCGCGTCGAAATTCGCGAAAAGTCCCTGCTGCATCGCCGTCGAACTGGACGAAATCTCTTCTGCTGCGTGGTAATCGGCGTCCGCATAGCCGAAGACTTCAGTCAAGGCCTTCGCGGCGAGATGGTCAAAGGTGGAGCTCGACCCGAAATCGTCGGTTCCGTAGCTCATGTAGGCGGAGATGCCGGCGTCGGAGGTCAGCTTGCCGATCGCCTCGCACTGCGCGTCCGTCGCGCCGGCGTCCGGCACGAGCGGCATGCTGTCCCAGTCGTAGACGCCGCCCTGCGTCGTCAGGTTCGTGACGCAGTTCGGGTCTTTCACCGTAGTCGCGGCGTAAATGTTCACGTAGCACGTGCGGGTGACGGGGGCGACGGACGCCGTCGGGAACCTGTGGTAGCGCATGATCTGGGCCATCGCCGTCGCGACGCATCCGCACAGCGCGTGCTTGCCGGTCTTCAGGACCGGCGTGTAGCGGTTCTGGCAGAGCTTGCCGTCCGCCGTCTCCTGGTACCACTGCGACTTGACGAGCGGGGCGACGCGAAGGTCGCTCGGCTCGGACGTGAGGGGCGTCGACGACGTGGAGTCGGCCTTCGCCGACGAGGCGGCCGCCGCCTTCGCGGCGCGAAGGCTCGCCTGCGCGGCGGCGTTCGTCCGGACGAAGGCGCGGAGGGCCGCGTCGCGGTTGAGGAGCGCCCAGAGCGGGCTTCTCTCGTCGACCGTCGAAAAGTCGTTCGTCGCGGCGGTGAAGGCGACGACGGGACCGAGGTCGTCGTCCGCCGCCACGAATACGGTGCCGCCGCCCGCCATCTTCACGGCGTATGCCTTCTCGCCGGACGAAAGCGACAGCGCGGACGCGCGCTCGACGGACGCGCCGAGCCGCGCGCCGAGGACGGCGCCGCGCGACGCCCACGCCTGCGCCGACTGGCGGGCTTCGGAGACGGTGACCGGCGCAGTCCGCGCCGTGAGAGCCAGCGCGGCCGCAGCCAGGAGAACGAAAGTTTTCTTCATTGATTGTCCTCTCAGCACAAGATGGAGGGATTATACCATATTCCCGCCCGCCCCGCCGCCATCCCAGGCATCTTGAAATCCAGCGATTTCTCAAGCATCGCCATTGACTTTCAAGGGCAGCATGACCCGCCCGAGAACAATAGGGGCGACCGCCAGAGATGCGGACGCTTCAACTCCGTCGCCATCCCTTCAACCAGTAGCAAAACCGCGCCACCCACTCCTTCACCGCCGCGCTGTTCCGCAAGAGCGCGTCCGCGTTCGGGAAGAAGTCTCGGACACGCGGCGCCAGTTCGGCGAAGCAATGCATCTCGTAGTCAGTCGGCGCGGGGACGACTTCCAGCCCCGCGCGTTCGAAGAGCGTTTTCGCGCGCGGCATGTGCCACGCCGACGTGACGAGGCGAATGCGCCTGAAGCCAGCCGCCGCGATCGTCCGCGCCTCCTCCTCGGTGTTTCGCGCCGACGGGAAAAAGACGAGGGCTTTCTCGTCCACGCCGAGGTCTTTCAAGAGCGGCGCGGTCGACCGCTCGACGCCGCCTCCGCTCATGACCAGCTTCAGGTTGCCGTCCTGGCGCGCCTTCCACTGGCGCGCCGCCTCCCAGACGCGGTCGGCCGCCGAGAACATCTCCGCGCGTCCGCATCCTTCGTGCAACCCCATGCCGCCGCCGAGCAGGACGACCGCGTCGCATCCGCCGAGTTCCAGCGTGTCCGCGAGCGGGACTTCCTCGCCCTCCAGCGGCACTCCGACGAAGCGCGTCGCGACGTTGCAGGAGAAAATCCAGAGGAGCGCGAACGCGAAGAGGACGAGCGCAGTGCCAAGGCGGCGAAGAGACCGCTTGCCGAAACGGCCGCCGAGGACGCGCAGCGCCGCGCCGCAAAGGCAGCTGAGGAACATGAAGCCGAGCGGGCTCAAAGCCCAGCCGATGATTTTGTTGACGTAGTACATTCTTGCTGTCTCCTGTTTCTTTTTAGCCTTGTAGAACGTGTAGATTTTTGCTCCGCGCTTTCTCCCGATTCTCCCGATCTCCACGGCCATTCATGCTTCCCGGCCGCGACGGCGGCGGAACACGAAACCCCAGACCTTGAAGAGATACTTCAGGTAGACGACGGGCAGGCAAGACCAGACGCCGTGGGCGCGAAGCGCGCGCAAGTCCTCCCGGTTGATCTCGACGTTCGCGCGCCAGCCGGCGGTGGACGCGCCGCCCATGCGCATCACGACCACGCATTCCGGCAAGTAGGCGGCGCGGAGCTTTGCGAGTCCGAGATACCGCAGTTCCAACTCGAAGTCGGCGCAGATCCTGTAGTCGAGCGAGTAAGTCCCCAGCCTCTCGAAGCACGCGCGGCGCACGTAGAAGGAGGGATGCGGGACCATCGCGGCGAAACGGAACATCCACGGACGCCACCTCGCCGCCGAGCAGTAGCGCACCGTCCTGGCCGCGCGAAGCGTCGCAACGGAGTCGCCAGTGCTGACAAACCTGATGTCCGCATAGAGGGCCTCCGTCTCCGGCGTGAATGCGGCGGCGATGTGCGCAAGCGTCTCGTCGTCGG
>CAVCXQ010000071.1:0-6574 GCA_963606275.1 uncultured Muribaculaceae bacterium
CCGAGCTCGCCGACTACAAGCGCGTCCGCAAGGTCGTCTGCTGGCACGAGCCGCTAGAGCGCACCTCCATCGGCAAGGTCCGCCGCGTCGCCTACAAGGGCGCGCTGGACGAGAAGTAGCCCGCATCCGGGAGGCCGCCGCTCCCATGCCGTCGTCCGCATCCCGCACGCTCCGCCTCGCCGCCGCGCTCGCGGCGGCCGCGCTCTCCGCCGCCGCCCCGCTCGCCGCGCGCGCCGAGGACGTCTTCGAGCAGATGGAGCGCCTCACCCGCGAGATGCAGCAGCGCATGAACCAGTCCATGGGCTTCTCCTTCTCCCTCGGCGGCGGAGGCAAGGAGGTCAAGGTCTCCGCCTCTCTCGCCGTCGACCGCGGCGAGCTCCGCGTCGGCGAGCCGTTCGCCTTCGTCGTCTCGCTCGTCGCCCCGAAGAACGCGACCATCGGGCCGGTCAGCCTCGCGCCGTCCACCCGCGTCGGCCTCGCCTTCACCGGCGCGCCGTCCAACCTGCCGGACGCCGCCGACGCCGACCCCTCCAACGTCGTCAAGCGCATCTCAGTCCCCGCCCGCTTCGACGTCCCCTTCAAGGGCGGGCTGTCCTTCTCCGTCCAGGGCACCGCGTCCGGACGCGAGACCCGCGCCCGCGGCACCTTCAGCATGACCTACACCCGAAGCTTCGAGTGCCGGACTCAGGAACTTGCCCTGGACGTCCTGCCGCTCGCGTCCGACGGACAGCCCGAGGACTTCGGCGGCGTCGTCTCCGAGGGGCTCCGCCTCGTCGAGCTCTGCGACGTCCTGAAGGTGGAGACGAACGACGTCGTGGTCATAACCTACCGCATGACGCCGAAGGACGGCTATGTGCCGGCGGACTACCTGATGCCGGGCGCGGCGTTCGAATGGTCGCGGCAGACCGACCGCGACGGACGCGTCGTCGAGGTGGAATACCGCCGCTTCTTCGTCGCCGACGGCGCGGCGGCGACCCCGAAGGCGTCCGTCTCCTACTACGACCCGCGCACGAAGTCCTACAAGAGGGCCGAGGCCGGCGGGACGTCGCTCGTCTACGTCCAGCGGCGGGAGAACTGAGATGGACCGCGCCGCGCCAGCAGGCGGCTTCGCCGCGTTCGACGACGCGTTCATGCGCATGGCGCTGCGCGACGCCGCCGACGCCGCAGAGGAGGGCGAGACCCCGCTCGGCTGCGTCGTCGTCGCGCCCGCCGTCATCGTGCCCGCACACGACGGACACCCCGCCGTGTTCGACCCCGACCCCGAGAAGGCGCGAATCCTCGGACGCGCCCACAACCGCACCGAGGGGCTGTCCGACGCCACCGCGCACGCGGAGATGCTCGCGCTCGCGTCGGCGTTCGCCGCCGTCGGCGGCTGGCGGCTCTCCGGGACGCGGCTCTACGTCACCAAGGAGCCGTGCCCGATGTGCGCCGGCGCGATCGTCCTCGCAAGGCCGGACGCCGTCGTCTGGGGCGCGTCCGACCCGAAGCGCGGAGGCGAGACCGTCTTCGGCATCCTCTCCCATCCCGGCGTCAACCACCGCCCCGCCGTGACCGCCGGAGTCCGCGAGGCGGAGGCGAAGGCCCTTCTCCAGGGCTTCTTCCGCGCCCGCCGGACATGAACCTGGCGCTGTTCTTCGAAGGCACCGGGCAGGGCGTCCGAGGCAAGAAGACGAACGTCTCTCTCGTCTACGAGGCGTGCATCGAGGACGACGCGCAGAGACTCCATCTTGAGGCGGGTCCCGGCTCGCGCGTCGGCGCGCTGCTGCTCGGCAAGACGTCCGGCGTCGGCTGGCGGCAGATCTTCGCCCGCGCCCGCCGCTGGTACGAGGCGCAGGTCGGCGCGACGCCGCGAGGCGCCGCGCCGACGAAGGTCTTCCTCTTCGGATTCTCGCGCGGGGCCTTGCTGGCGCGGCATTTCGCCGCCTGGCTGGACAGGCTGGGCGCCGCGGTCGAGTATCTCGGGCTCTGGGACACCGTGGACGCCACGCCGGGGCTGGAGGTGTCCGAGGAATGTCCGCCGAACGTGCGGTTCGCGAGGCACGCCGTGGCGGAGCACGAGGCGCGGCGGTTCTTCTCCTACGTCCCGCTGAAGGGGAAGACGGTGGAGGAGGAGCTCTTTCCCGGCGCGCACAGCGACGTCGGAGGGCTTTACGAGGACGACCACGCGCTGGCGGACGCGGCGCGGGCGTGGGTGGCGGCGCCGGCGGCGGAGCGCGGGCTGCGCTTCCGCGAGGGGACTGACTTCTCGGCGACGGAGGCGGGCGAGGGCGCGGTGCGGCACGACTCGCTCCGCCTGGTCTCGAACCTCTTTGGCCTCCTGCGTCCCGCGCTCCGCGCCTTCCCGCCGTCCCTCCGCCGCCATGGCGGCGGAGGGACGGCGGGAAGGCGGGACGCAACGCAGTCGCCACACATACATGGCGCACTCCTCAAGACCAGACTGCCGCCATTGACTTCCAAAGAGGGTTTCTGATATACTTCAAGGTGTTTTGGATGAGATGTTCGTTATCCGCTGCCATGATGGTCGGAGCGGCCTTGTTAAACCAAAGGAAAGAGAAAGGAGTGTCGGATGGGGAAGAAAAAGGTCTACGTCGAGACCAGCGTCATCAGCAACCTTACGGCGCGTCCTGCCTCGAACATCGCAGATGCCGCGCGGCAGCTGTCCACCCACGCGTGGTGGGAGGCTGAAGCTTGCCGATACGAATTGTACTCGTCTCCAGTAGTCCGACGCGAAGCGTCAAAAGGCGATCCAGTTGCGGCCAAGAAACGCATTGACGCTCTATCGGGCGTTCCGGAACTGGCTTTCAGCGAACAGGCGGCTGCGCTCGCGGAGCGTCTAATTGCAGATGGCGCCGTGCCGGCCGGGTCTCCAGACGATGCCTTGCACATTGCAATTGCCGCCGTGAACGGCATGGACTATCTGCTGTCGTGGAACTTCAAGCACATTACCAATGCGCAGAAGATCCCCGACATCCGAAGAGCCTGCGCAGCATCCGGCGTTCAGTGTCCCGAAATCTGCACTCCGCAGATGCTGCAGGAAGGAGAATCCGCATGAACTACCCAGAAGGATCGTTGGAGGAACTCTGGCAGATCAAGCGCGAAGTCGCGTCAGAATATCCTACGTTGGAAGCCTACTTCAAGGGATTCCTTGACGAACAGCGCGAGCGCGAACGTCAAGGCGTGGTGTTCGTCTCGTTCCCGCCACGCCGCGTCAAAGCGGAATTCGCAAATGCCTGACACGGCATATGGATCATCTCGATCATCTGTCATGAAAGAAATCCGAGCGACGCGGAGCTTCGCGGCGATCGCGTCGAGCGCGGAGAGAAGCGCTCGTCCCGACCAGGAAGCCGGCGCCCAGTAGTCGTCGTCCTTCATCGGCGGCATTTCAGCCACTCCGGAGAAGTCCGAAGGCCATCGCAAGAGCACACTGTCGTCTCCTGGGTCAACATCCGCAATCTCCAGACTCTCCGCACTGCCTTGCAGAAGGAGCGCGAGTATCGCGAACACTGTCATTGCGCGTTTCATTCCGCACCTCTCCCCGACGGGCTCGCAAGCGTTCTTTCCAAAGCCTTACGGCCAACGCATTAAAACGGCGTCCTCCCCGCTGACGCGGGTGCGGGCGCCGTTTTAATGCGTTGGCCGTAAGTTTACCAAAAGCCCCCTTGCGCGGCGGGGGCGGTTTTTGATATACTACGCACAATTCTCGCAAGAGAAGGGTCGCGATACGGGCGAGTCATTCCCGTCGCGTCGTGACCGTTGAGACACCATGCTCGCGGTCGCGGTTGCGTCCGCGAGCCTTGTTTTGCGGGGGTTGCTGGGCGAAGACCCAGCTGCGGGCGAGGCGCCGTCGAGGGCCTCCCGCGCCACCGGGGCGAGCGTCCCCGCGCGCGGCGACCGCAGCCGTCGGAGCACAGGTCAAACGGGGCGAAGGCGCGGTAAAGGTCGTGCCGGAGCCGGAACTGAAACAGAAAAAGGAAAGACAGAATGCAGCAGCAGAGAGTCCGCATCCGCCTCCAGGCATACGACCATCGTGTGCTTGACCAGGCCGTCGGTGGCATCATCGACACGGCCAGGGGGACGGGTGCGCAGGTGGTGGGCCCGATCCCGCTGCCGACCCGCGTCGAGCGCTACACGGTGAACCGTTCGCCGAACGTCGACAAGAAGTCCATGGACCAGTTCGAGATGCGCACGCACAAGCGCCTTCTCGACATCGTCAACCCGACCGCGCAGACGATCGACGAGCTCAAGAAGCTCAACCTCCCCGCGGGCGTCGACATCACCATCAAGGTCTGAGAGGAGTCGACATGGAAGGCTTGATCGGAAAGAAGGTCGGCATGACCCAGGTGTTCGACGCGGACGGCAAGCGCACGTGCGTGACCGTCATCGAATGCGGGCCGTGCCCGGTCGTTCAGATGAAGACCCTCGAGAAGGACGGCTACGTGGCCGCCCAGGTCGCTTTCGGCGCGCAGAAGCCGCAGCGGCTCTCGAAGGCGGAGCGGACGCGCTTCGAGAAGGCGGGCGTCCCCTGCGCGAAGGTCCTCAAGGAGTTCGCGCTTGACGCGGGCGAGACGCTGGAAGTCGGCAAGGCCGTGACGGTCTCGAACTTCGAGGGCGTCAAGTACGTCGACGTCTCGGGCGTGACGAAGGGCAAGGGCTTCGCGGGCGTCCTCAAGAAGTGGGGCTTCGCCGGCGGCAACATGACGCACGGCGGCCACTCCAAGCGCCGCACGGGCGGCCTCGCGGCGCGCGACCTCCCCGGCTGGATCGAGAAGGGCAAGAAGATGCCGGGCGACATGGGCGACGTGAACCGCACGATCACGAACCTCGAGGTCGTGCAGGTCCGCCCCGAGGACAACGCGATCCTCGTCAAGGGCTCGATTCCCGGCGCGCGCAACGGCATCGTGTTCGTGCGCAAGTCCCTCAAGAACAACGTGAAGAAGGGGGCTTAAGAGATGAAGAAGATCGAAGTTTCCTACGACCAGTCCCAGCTGACGCTCGACAAGGGCGCGCAGGCGGTCAAGGACGCGGTGACGGCGATCCGCAACGCGCTCCGCGCGGGCACGGCCTGCACGAAGGGCAAGGGCGAGGTCGCCGGCTCGAACAAGAAGCCGTGGAAGCAGAAGGGCACGGGCAACGCCCGCGCGGGCTTCCGCCAGTCGCCGGTGTGGCGCGGCGGCGGCGTGGCGCACGGCCCGAAGCCGCGCTCCTACGAGCAGAAGCTGAACAAGAAGGTCTGGAAGCTCGCGTTCGCGCGCGCCTTCTCGGACAGGCTCGCGGCCGGCGACGTGATCGTCGTGGACGAGTTCTCGTTCGAGGCGCCGAAGACGAAGCTGATGGCGAAGTTCCTCAAGGAGCTCGGCGTCGACCGCACGGCGGTCGTGGTGCAGAAGGACGTCGACGACACGGTCATCCTGGTCACCTCGAACCTGCCGACCATCGACTACTCGACCGCGCAGGCGCTCGACGTCTACACGGTGATGGCCAACCGCAAGATCGTCTGCGACAAGGCCGGCTTCGACGCGCTGATGGAGCGCATCGCCAAGTAAGGAGGACGACATGACGAAGCAGGAACTCAAAGAGAAGACGAACGGCGTCGTCCTGGACGTGCTGGTGACGGAGAAGGGGTCCCGCCTGTCGGCGGAGAACCGCTATCTCCTCGAGGTCGCGCCCGACGCCCGCAAGCCGCAGATCGCGGCCGAGGCCGAGAAGGCGTTCGGCGTGCACGTGCTCGCCGTCCGCACCGCCAACATGAAGGGCGGCGTCCGCTACGTGCGCGGCACCCGCCGCGCGGTCAAGTCCGCCACGTGGAAGAAGGCGGTCGTGACGGTCAAGTCCGGCGAGCGCATCGAACTCGCGTAAGGAGCTAGGCAGAAAATGGCACTCAAGAAATACAAGGCCCGTTCGTGCGGCATGCGCTTCCGCGAGTCCGCGACGTTCGAGGAGATCACCGAGAAGAGGCCGGTGAAGCGCCTGACGAAGGCCCTGCGCAAGACCGCTGGCCGCAACAACCAGGGCCGCATCACCTGCCGCCACCACGGCGGCGGCGCGAAGCAGCGCCTTCGTCTCGTCGACTTCAAGCGCAACAGGTTCGACGTCGAGGCGACGGTCAAGGACATCGCCTACGACCCGACGCGCAGCGCGTATCTCGCGCTCGTCGAGTACGCGGACGGCGCGCTGAGCTACATCCTCGCCCCCGACGGGCTGAAGCAGGGGATGAAGGTCATGAACGGGCCGAAGGCGGAGGCGACGGTGGGCAACTGCCTGCCGCTCGCGCAGGTCCCGCTCGGGCTGTTCGTGCACGCGATCGAACTCGTGCCCGGCAAGGGCGCGAAGGTCGCGCGCTCGGCGGGCAACTCCTGCCAGGTGATGGCGCGCGACGGCAACGTCGTGACGCTGAAGATGCCTTCGGGAGAGGTCCGGATGTTCGACGGCCGCTGCCTCGCGTGCGTCGGCTCGGTCGGCAACAAGGACTGGGGCTCGATCAAGCTCGGCAAGGCGGGGCGCAAGCGCTACCTCGGCATCCGCCCGACGGTGCGCGGCGTCGCGATGAACCCGGTCGACCACCCGATGGGCGGCG
>CAVCXQ010000072.1:0-6524 GCA_963606275.1 uncultured Muribaculaceae bacterium
GCCGGAGCTGCTTCCGAAGTACAAGACGCTGATGCGCTACAAGGCGATGGCGATCAGGCTCAGGCAGGCTACCGGGACGAAAGACCCGACGCCGACGTTCGCGCTGCTCGGCGACGATGGCGTGGAAGCGATTGGCGGTGATGGCGAGACGAGAGCGGCGGTGGGTCGCGGCGTTGGCGAGACGAGAGCGGCGGCGAATGGCGGCGCAAGCGAAACGGGAGCGGCGAATAAGCCATGCGGCGCGGAGGCGGACGGTGTCAGGCTCAGGTGTGGTGCGGCAAAAGGCAAACCGAATGAGATGCATAAGGTTGTCCGAGAACTGCTGGAAGATTTCCGCACCACATTCTCATCTCTGGACGAGGGGATTCGGCGAAGGGTCGATGCGGAGTGGGTGTTTTTGGATCCAGCCAGGGTGAAAGGGCGTTCTGCGAGGCGAAGAGCTGGAACAGGGCGAAAGCGAGAACAAAAATGCTGATAAACGATGGAATTGGGAAGGGAATGGCATGAAATGCAAAATTGAGAATTGTTTGCGGAAATCTTGGAGGCTGGGGGGAGAGGGGATTTTGGTGAGCTGACTGGCGAAGCCCGTGGTGTAGCGGACACGTGGCGCGTTTCGAGTTCCGCGCGGTGTAATCGCGCCCATTCGGGATCTCTAGTCCCTGTGCCTTTGCGGAGAATATGGTATCATAACCGACTTTAAAAGCCATGACTGACTTCTCAAAGCTACTGAACCCCGAGCAGCTCGCGGCGGCAACGGCCGGCGACGGCCCGCTGCTCGTGCTCGCGGCTGCCGGCACCGGCAAGACCCGCACCCTCGTCCACCGCGTCGCCTACCTGGTCGAGCAGGGCGTCGCCCCCGACCGCATCATGCTCCTCACCTTCACCAACCGCGCCGCGCGAGAGATGCGCGACCGCGCCGAGGCGCTCGTCGGCGACGCCGTCTCGTCCATCTGGTCGGGCACCTTCCATTCCATTTGCGCCCGCCTCCTGCGCCGCTACGGCTCCGGCCTCGGCTTCGCGCCGGACTTCCGGATCCTCGACGAGGACGACCAGAAGAAGCTCTTCGGCGAGATCATCAAGGCGTCCGTCCCGGACCCCAAGGACTTCGTCAAGAAGGAGCTGGTCGCCAAGATGGTCTCCGAGGCCGCCAACGAGCGGCGTCCAGTGGAGGCCGTCGCCCGCCGCTGGCTCACCAAGGTCGCCGGCGTCGACCCGGAGGCGATCTCCGCCGTCGCCGCGAAATACGAGGCGCGCAAGCGCGAGCTCGGCGCCATGGACTTCGACGACCTGCTCGTCAACGGACTCGCGCTGCTGACCGACCCGCGCACGGCGCGCGTCCGCGAGATGCTCCAGGAGCACTTCCTCCACGTGCTCGTCGACGAATACCAGGACACCAACGGGCTCCAGGCCGAGTTCACCGACCTCATCGCCGCGAAGCACCGCAACATCCTCGCCGTCGGCGACGACTTCCAGTGCATCTACACGTGGCGCGGCGCGCAGATCGAGAACATCATGGAGTTCCCGCGCCGCTGGGAGGGATGCCGCACCGTCAAGCTCGAGCGCAACTACCGCTCCGTCCCCGAGGTGCTCGACGTCGCCAACGTGGTGATGAAGGACGCGCCCAGCCAGTTCGAGAAGACGCTTCGTCCGAACCGCGGCGGACGCGGCGAGAAGCCGTGCCTGGTGAGCGTCTACGACGGACGCGCCATGGCCGGCGAGATCGTCCGCCTCGTCGGCGAGGCCCGCTCGCTCGGCTACCGCTACAGCGACATGGCCGTCCTCTACCGCAGCCACTTCCAGTCCATGGACGTGCAGATGACGCTGGCGCGGATGAAGACTCCGTTCCGCATCACCTCCGGCGTCGGCGTCTTCGAGCAGATCCACGTCAAGGACGTCCTCGCCTACCTGCGGCTGCTGCTCTCCCCCGGCGACGAGCTGTCGTTCGACCGGTTCGTCCGTCTGCTGCCGGGCGTCGGCGAGAAGGGCGCGGCGTCGCTCTGGCAGAAGCTCGGCCGCCGCTTCGACGGCAGGACCGCCGACGGACGCGCCGCGCTCGGCGGCATCCTCGGCGCCAAGGCGCGTCCGCTCTGGCCGGTGCTCGCCAAGTGCATCGAGGCCGCCTACGACCACCTGGAGGAAGGAGAGGTCGGCGAGATCGTCGAGGACTTCTGCGACCTCTTCTACGAAGACCATCTCCGCCGCGAATGGGAGGAGGCGGACGCCGAAGACCGCCTCGCCGACGTCAAGGAGCTCGCCGCGCAGATAGCGGCCCACGAGGGCGGACTGGAGGCGTTCCTCTCCGACGTCGCGCTGATGACCAACCTCGACGCCAGGAAGAACGAGCCTGACGCCGACCGCGTCACCCTCTCGACCGTCCACCAGGCCAAGGGCATGGAGTGGCCGGTCGTCTTCGTGCCATGGGTCACCGAGGGGCTGTTCCCGTCCGGCAAGGCCGTCGAGGAAGGTCGCACGGACGAGGAGCGGAGGCTCTTCTACGTCGCCGTCACCCGCGCCAAGGACAAGCTCTACCTCTTCTCTCCGCAGGTGCGCAAGACGGCGGACGGCGGGATGTTCCCCGTCGATCCGTCCGTCTTCGTCAAGGAGATTCCCGCAGACCTCGTCGAGCGCCGGCGCGTCGCCGACTACTCGGCGTCCATCGGCGGCAGCAGTTACGGCAGCGGCTACGGCGGCGGAAGCCGCTACGGCGGAGGCGGCTACGGCAATCGCGGCGGCTACGGCGGCTATGGCAATCGCGGCGGCTATGGCGGCGGCTACGGCGGTCGCGGCGGATATGGCGGGAGCCGCTACGGCGGCTATCGCAGGTGAGGCTGGCGATGGGTCCTCTGCTGCTTTTCCTGACGACGTTCATCTGGGGGACGGCGTTCCTCGCGCAGAAGGTTGGCGCGGAGACGCTGGGACCATTCGCGATGACGTGCCTGCGCAACGTCCTCGGCGGAGCCTTCCTGCTCGGCTGCATCGCGTTGCGAAGGCGTCGCGCCGCCGCGCCGGCGCACGATGCGGCGTCGACGCGCTCTTCGGTCTTCGCCGGCGTCTGCTGCGGCGTGCCGCTGTTCTTCGCGATGCTGACGCAGCAGATCGGCATCGAGCGGACGACGCCGGGGATCAGCGCGTTCCTGACGGCGAACTACGTGCTGATCGTGCCGGTCGGCGCGGCGCTGCTGTTGCGGCGGATGCCGCCGCCGTTCGTCTGGCCCGGTGTGGCGATGGCGCTCGTTGGCACGTATTTCATCTCCGTGAACGGAGAGACGCTCTCCCTTGGCGCCGGGGAGGCGTGGACGCTTCTCTGCGCGGCGCTCTTTTCGGTGCAGATGCTGGCGGTCGACCGGTTCGCGAAGGGCTCGGACGTGCTGGTGATGAGCGCGACGCAGCTCCTGACGTGCGCGGCGATCGGGCTGCCGTGCATGCTGCTGCCGTCGGAGTGGCCGCAGGTCGCGGCGTTCTTCTCGTCGCTCGCATCGCGTCCGTCGTCGCTGCTGCCGGTGTTCTACTGCGGGGTGTTCTCGAGCGGGATCGCCTACACGCTGCAGAACTTCGGGCAGGCGAAGACGCCGGCGGGGATCGCGGCGATCCTGCTGTCGATGGAGTCGGTGTTCGGGGCGCTGTCCGGCTACGTCGCGTTCGGCGACCGCCTGACGGCGCGGCAGCTCGTCGGCTGCGCGCTGGTGTTCGTCGCCTCCGCCGGCACGTCGTTCGCCTCCTCCCGCCGCTCCGCCGCGTAGAGCCGGTTTTCGCGGCCGCCGCCGACAGGCCGTTGGCGGCGGCGGCGGCGATATGCTATAATGCGCCCATGCGAAAAGGGCAGTCGCTCCTCGAATACGTCCTGGTCATCGCCAGCCTCGCCGCCGTGGTGTCCGTCCTCGGGTTCCTCGTCGCCGGCGCGGTCGAATACGGCGCAAGGGCCGAACGCCTCGTGTCCGCCGACTGCCCGTGAAGCGAAAGGAGAGAGAACATGACCAAGACGCTGAGAAAAGGCCAGACGATGGTCGAATACATCATCATCGTGGCGCTGATCGCGATCTCGCTGATCGCGGTGTTCACCTACCTGAGCCGCGCGATCGGCAAGAAGGCCGCGGGCGCGACCGAGGCCCTGTCCTCCGAGGAGGGCTCCAAGGCGAAGGCGGCCGCCGAGCAGATCAGCGAGGACTCGATCAAGTCGATCGGGGAGTGACGCCGTGCGGCGGGCGCGCCGAGGGCAGGCGATGGTCGAGACGGTCCTGGCCGTCCTGGCCGTGTCCTTCCTGTTCCTCGCGCTCTTCCGCCTGTCGTGCCTGCTGACCGGCAAGGTCGTGCTGCAGCACGCGGCGATGCGCGTCGCGCGCGCCCGCTCCGTCGGCTTCAACGACTACATGTGCCGCAAGTCCGCCCGCGTGGCCGCGATCCCGGTCGCCGGCCGGCGCACCTGGCCGGAGGAGGGCGAGATCGACGCCGCGATGGAGGAGGCGCGCATCGCCGCCTACATGGCGACCGAGAACGAGGCCGTCGCCCGCGGCGTCCTCGAATACGAGCGCTGGGGCTCGCTCGGCGTCGAGCCGGGCGACGGACGCTCCAGCGGGGTCTCCATGGACTTCGAGATGTTCGGCGGCGACTGGAGGTTCGGCCTCTCCGGCGAGGCCGGCGTCGAGTCCAACCACCTCCTCTACATGGACGACGCGGGAAGATGAGGGCGAAGTCCGGCCAGGTCGTGCTGTATCTCGCGTTCGTGCTGGTCGCGGTCGCGGTGCTGACGCTGATGAACGTCGGCGTCTACCTCGCGGTCACCGCCAGGAACCGCACCATGAACGCCGGCGACGCCGCCGCGCTCGCCGTCGCCCGCCACCAGGGCGAGCTCCTGAACCGCATCGGCAGGCTTAACGTCGAGCACCTGAAGGCCGCGCTGGAGGACGACGCGGACGAGTGCGGCCGCATCGCCGCCGAGCAGGCGCGGCTCTGCTTCCTCGGTCCACTCGAGGGCATCTCGAAGGGCAACGAGGCCGCCAGGCAGAACGGCGCGAAGTCCGGCGACGAGATGCGCGACGTCCTCGCCCAGCACGTCATCGACGTCCGCACCGTCTACGCCATGACGCCGGAGGCGTATCCCGCTCCGTGGGACGGCGCGTGGGACGAATACGCGCAGGCCCTCGAGCTCGAGATCGGGTCTCCGCTCTACGCCGGGCCGGACAACGTCGTCTTCATGGACTCCGCCGGCGGGCATCTCCTGCTGGACAAGGCGTTCTACGACGCCATCGCCGGACAGAACTGGTGCTGGTTCCACTTCAACGCCGCCGGCGTCCTCGACTCCTACTCCGGCTTCGGCGACTGGGGCCCGCTGCCGGCGGCGGACGACGCGACGCGCCGCCGCCGCAGCGCGAACAGCGAGATATACTCCCTCCATCTCGTCCCGCGCACGGGCAGCGCCGTCGACCTGCTCGGCACGAACCTGGTCTGCCGCCTCGCCGACGCCACAGTCGAGGACGTCGCGCGCTCGACCCTCATCACCAACCAGACCCAGGTCTGGTTCTTCTACGACTCGGAGGCGGACTGGCGCAGGTGGTGGGAGATCGACCCGGACGGCGAATGGCAGTTTCCCGTCGTCGGCCCGGTCAAGCCGGAATACGACGTGCGCGGCGCGGCGGCCGTCTGCCGCGTCGTCGGCGAGATCCCGAGGCTGCTCGACTCCGGCGAGGCGCGCATCGCGAAGTGGTCCGCCGCCGCCAAGCCGTTCGGCACGGTCGAGAACGACGACGGCGAGACTGACGTCGTGACCGCGCAGAAGGGCTTCGTCGTCCCGTCCTTCGACGCCGTTCGGCTCGTGCCGCTGGACGCCGTAGGCGGACGCGACCTCGCGACAGCCGACGCCGACTGGGCGTGGCATCTTCGCAACCACCTCTCCGGCTACCTCTCCGCCGGGCCGTCCGCCGGCGCGGACTGCTACTACTGCCGCCAGCTGGCCATCTGGGAGCGCGAGAGCTTCCGCGAGCAGGGACGCCGCTGGCTGAAGTTCAACTCCAAGAGCTGCGTCCGCCCCACCGGCGGCGGCGGCGGACACGGAGGGACTCCCCATGGCCATTAGTCTCCGGGGACAGACCCCATGGGCAAGGAGGGGACAGACCCCTGCGCCGCGTTGGGGACAGACCCCAGTGTCGCGCCGGGGACAGGCCCTGATGGAGCTGGCGGTGGGGATGTTCACGCTCGCGCTCGTCGTCGCCGCGCTCTGCGGGTTCGCGACTTACATCGCGAAGTCGCTGGAAGTTCAGAACAAGATTCGCGTCGGCGGCCCGAGGAACGACTCCGTGGACGTGTCGTCCCCGCTGTCGGAATACGTATTCGGCTCGGAGACCCTGCGGATTTCCGAGACCCTTGTCTGGCCGCAGACGATGATACTGAGATAGGCAGAGACCTGTCCGCGGGTAATGGGTTGGTCGGTTGCGCGGACGAGCGCCTTCCGATGAACGGCTCGCTGCGGGCAGAGATGCGCCGCAGAAGCGCAACGCGCTTCGGAGGGAAGGTTGCGAAGCAACGGCGAA
>CAVCXQ010000073.1:0-6357 GCA_963606275.1 uncultured Muribaculaceae bacterium
ACGAGCGCCTCCTTCCGCTCGCCGGCGCGGCGGACGCAGGCGACGACGTCGTCGATGTCGACGTTGTAGGCCTCGCCGACGATGACGCCGCGGAGCACCCGACGGCGCGGCAGCTCCGCCGCGGGGAAGAACACGCGGTCGTCGGAAGCGAGCGGACGCAGCCCCGTCCGCCGTTCGCCTTTCGGGTCGTAGGGACGGACCCCGGGGATGCCGGCGCGGAGGCGGTCGTAGACCGAGAGAAGCATCTTGTCGCACTTCTCGTCGCGGCGGTTGTTCGGATAGGCGAAGTTCCTGGCGGCAATGCCGGCGAGTTCGCACTGGCGGCGCACGGACCCGACCTCGGCATCGTAGTAGGCCTCCCATCCCTTTTCCGCGACGAACGCCGGAACGTCTGAGTGCGTCCGTCCGTGGTGGCCGACGGCGTGTCCGGCCGCCGTCAGCAGTTTCGCGGCGCGGACGGCGTCTGGCGTGAACTCGCCGCAGAAGAAGAAAGTCGCGTGGGCGCCGTATTTCCCGAACAGCGGAATCGCCCTCTCCCAGTCCGCAAAGTTCCGGTCGTCGAAGTTGAGGAGCAGGACTCCTCTCCCGACCTCGACGTCCACGCCGCCGCCCGGCGGGACCTGGCTTGTCGTGGCAGTCGCCAGCAGGGCGGCGGCCAGGGCTGTCGCAATCGTCGTCATGATGTCGCTCCTTGTTTCATCGCTGTCCGCGCATTATACCATAACGTCAGCGCCCTGAACGGCTCGCTGCGGGCAGTTGCGCGGTCAGCCGCCTGGACGCTCATTATGGTATACTACGAGCATTTCCGACAAGGGAAACAGACACGAAAGGGAATCCTGTAATGAAGAAACCGATCCTGGCGCTGGCGGCGGCCTGCACGGCGCTTTTCGCATTCGCAGTCGAGCCGTGGCGCAACGGCGTTAGGCAGCCGCTGTGGCCGGAGGGCATGGTTCCCGACTTCCAGGAGCACCAGGTCGGCGCGATGACGGACGAGACGAGGGCCGCCGGCTTCGACCGCGCCGCGCACGCGATGCCCTACCTCGAGTGGTTCGCCGCGCCGACGAACGCGAACGGCGCCTGCATGATCCTCGTCTCCGGCGGCGGCTACGAAAGCTGCTGCGACCTCAGGCTGGTCAAGCTCTGGCGCGACACGTTCACCAGGCTCGGCTACCAGACGGTGAACCTCGTCTACCGGACGCCGCGTCCGAAGGGGCTGCCGGTCTACCAGAGCGCGTGGGAGGACGGCCAGCGCGCGGTGCGCATCGTCCGCTCTCAGGCGAAGGAGCGCGGCTTCGACCCGGAGAAGATCGGCGTCATCGGGATGTCGGCCGGCGGCCACCTCGTCACGATGCTCGCGACGAGCGCCCTGACGCCGGCCTACGCGAAGGTCGACGCGCTCGACGACCTGCCGTGCCACGTCAACGTCGCGATCGCGAACGCGCCCGCCTACAACACGGTCGGCGCGGCGAAGGGCGACGCGCGGCCGGAGGACGGGCGCACGGTCACGCCGTCGGTGAGCCCCGTCTTCAAGTTCGACGCGAAGACCTGCCCGATCAGCTTCCACCACGGCGGCATGGACCCCTACACGCCGAACGGCTCGACGCTCTGCTACCGCGAGCTCCGCAAGCGGAAGATCCCGACGGAGCTCCACCTCTACGCCGACAGGCCGCACGGCGCATACGGCCTCGAACGCGCCGTCGAGTTCCTCAACCAGATCGAGTTCGCCTCGAAGCTCGCGCCGGAGGAGGATCTGATGAAGCGCTACGCGACCGACGACGCCCGCGCCTCCTACGAGAAGGAGGACGTCTGGCCGGAGGGCAAGATGCCCGACGTGCGCACGAACCAGTGCGCTCCCTACGTCGAGTGGCACATGCCGAAGGAGCTGAAGACCAGGGCGATCCAGATCATCTACTCCGGCGGGTCCTACCAGGGCAACGGGACGGACGGCTTCGAGGTCGCGCCGATGCGCCGCTACCTGAACGAGAAGGGCATGGCCGTCGTCACGATGAAATACAGGACGCCGCGCCCGGAGGGTCTGCCGAAGCACCAGACGGCGTGGGAGGACCTGCAGCGCGCGATCCGGATCGTCCGCTCGAAGGCGGAGTCCAAGGGGCTCGACCCGGACCGCATCGGCATCATGGGCTCGTCCGCCGGCGGGCACCTCACGCTCATGGGCCTGGCGAGCTCGCGCATGCGCGCCTACGCGCCGATCGACGACCTCGACAAGGTCTCGTGCAAGGTGCAGTGGGGCATCGCGATCTATCCGGCGTATGCGCTCACGGACGGCGCCGACCGGAACAACGTGACGGGCGGCAACGACGACTCGGCGGTGATCGTGCCGGAGCTCCACTTCGACATGGACACGCCGCCGGCCCTGTTCATCCACGGCGACGCGGACGGCTGGGCGGCGATGAACTCGGTGAAGTGCTGGGAGCAGATGCGCAAGATGGGCGTGCAGAGCGACCTCCACACGCTCGCGCTGCGCGACCACTGCTTCCAGCGCAAGGCGTCGCCCGGCACCGGGAGCTACACGTGGATGGACCGCGCGTGGGAGTTCCTGACCGCGAAGGGCTTCAACCGCTGACGATGGGATACGCGAAGAGAAGCACGGCGGCGTCCGCGCCGGCGTCCGCAAAGAACTCCGCGCCGTCCGCGCCGTCTTCCTCCTCGTCCGCCTCCGGCTCCGGGTCGATCTGGCGGATGTCGCTGGGCGGCTCGAAGGAGCGGACGACGATGAAGCGCGTGGAGGTGCTGCTCTTCGTGTCCGAGCTCGCCGACCTGCTGGAGGCGGGGATGACGCTCGGGCAGGCGCTGCAGGCCCTGGCGAACCAGGGCGAGGAGGGCTCGGGGCAGCGGTTCGTCTGCCAGGACCTCTGCGACCGCATCGTGCGCGGCGAGAGCTTCTCGGACGCCTGCGCGCACCATCCGAAGACGTTCCCTCCGCTGTTCCCGAACATGATCCGCGCCGGCGAGGCGTCCGGCGCGATGACGGAGGTCTTGCGGCGTCTCGGCGACCACTACGAGCGCGACGACGCGATGCGCGGCAAGATCAAGGGCGCGCTGACGTATCCGGCGATCGTGCTTTTCTTCGGCATCGTGGCGGTGATCGCGGCGCTTGTCTGGATCATCCCGCAGTTCCAGAAGGTGTTCGACTCGCTTGGCGCGGCGCTTCCGCTGCCGACGCGGATGCTGATCTGGGCGTCCGACGCGGTCGTGCACTACGGCTGGCTGATGGGGGCGGGCGCGATTGCGCTGGTCTGGTGGCTGCGGCGGTGGTCGGGGACGCCGGCCGGGGCGCGCGCCGTCGACGGGCTGAAGCTCAAGGCCCCGCTCATAAAGGGCATCGTCGCCGCCGGCGCGTTCTCGTCGCTCGCCTACACGCTCAAGACGCTGCTCTCCAACGGCGTGAACGTCCTCCAGGCGCTGAAGATCTGCGAGGAGACGTGCGGCAACGCGGTGATCGGCGACGCGCTCGCGACGGCGCGGAAGCGCGTGATGGACGGCACGTCGATCTCCGGGCCGCTCGCGTCGTCCGGCGCCTTCCCGCGCATGATGACGGACATGCTGGCGGTCGGCGAGCAGGCCGGCGACATGGCCTCGTCGCTGGAGCACATCGGCCGCCGCTACCAGAAGGACATGGACCGCAACATCGCCGCGTTCACCAACGCGCTCGAGCCGATCCTCATCGTCTCCATCGCCTGCGTGGTCGGCTTCGTCGCCATCGCGATCCTGATGGCGGTGTTCAAGGTCTCGTCTTCGATCGGATGAAGGAAGGGGAAGTTCCATGGCCAACGAGTTTTCGCTTGCGGGCAAGAGGGTGCTGGTGACCGGCGCGTCGTCCGGCATCGGCCGCGCCACCGCCGTCGCTGCGGCGGGGCTTGGCGCGACGGTCGTGCTGACCGCTCGCCGAGCCGACGAGCTGGAGGAGACGCGGCGGCTCTGCCCCGGCGAGGGGCACGTCGTCGTCCCCGGCGACGTCGCCGACGTCGCCTTCGTCGAGGGGCTGCTCGTCCGCGCCGCGCCGCTCGACGGCCTCGCGCACGTCGCCGGCATCTGCCCGATCGAGCCGGTCACGGGCTTCTCCACCGCTCGCGCCGAGGAGGCGATGCGCGTCAACTGCCTCTCCTTCGTCGAGATGATGAAGGCGCTCGCGCGGCCCGACCTCAGGGCCGCGTCGTTCTCCGCCGTCGCGGTGTCCAGCGTCTCGTCCGTCGCAGGCTGGAGCGGCGGGGCCGTCTACTGCGCGACGAAGGGAGCGCTCTCGGCGACGGTGCGCGCCCTCGCGGCGGAGCTCGCGCCGCGCGGAGTGCGCGTCAACGCCGTCTGCCCGTCGAACGTCCAGACCCCGATGTTCGAGGCCGGTCCGGGACGCTTCTGCGACGAGGCCGGACGCGCCGCGATGCTCAGGCGCCAGCCGCTCGGCATCGGCACGCCGGAGCAAGTCGCGCTGCCGATCTGCTTCCTCCTCTCCGACGCCGCGTCGTTCGTCACCGGCGTCAACCTCCCGGTCGACGGAGGCTACCTCGCGCAATAGGGCGCGGAAATCGCAACAGGGGCTTGTCATGAAGATTCTTGTCACGGGCGGGAAGGGGATGCTGGGGCGGACGCTCCGGCGCGAGCTTGGCGGAGACCACGAGGTCGTCGTCGCCGACCTGCCGGAGTGGGACGTCACCGACGACGCCGGCTTCCTGGAGAAGACGCTCGCCGCCGCGCCTGACGCGATCGTCCACTGCGCGGCGATGACGAAGGTCGACGCCTGCGAGACGGACCGCGAGACGGCGTTCCGCCTCAACGAGGAGGGGACGCGCAACGTCGCGATCGCCGCCAAGGCGGCCGGCGCGAGGCTCTTCGCGATCTCCACCGACTACGTGTTCTCCGGCGAGCCGCCGCGCGAGCCGTGGGCGTGGGGCGAGAACGACGTGCCGCGTCCGCAGACCGTCTACGGCGCGTCGAAGCTCGCCGGCGAGCAGATGGTGCAGGCGATCGTCCCCGACGACTCGGTCATCCTCCGCATCGCGTGGCTCTACGGCGCCGGCGGCCCGTCGTTCGTCCACACGATGGCGCGTCTCGGCGCCGAGGACGGGGCGCCGCTCAAGGTCGTGGACGACCAGCGCGGCAACCCGACGTCCACGAAGGTCGTCGCGGACGCCATCCGCTTCCTCCTGGGGAAGCCCGACGTCTCGGGAATCGTCCACTGCACCTGCGAGGAGTCGTGCACGTGGTGCGACCTCACGAAGGAGCTGTTCCGCCTCCTCGGGCTGCGGCGCGAGGTCGTGCCGTGCACGACGGACGAGTTCCCGCGCCCGGCGCCGCGTCCGCGCAACTCCGCGCTTCGCAAGGGGGTGCTGAACCTGCTCGGCTACCGGACGCCGGACTGGAAGTCGGCCCTCGCCGAGTTCGTCGCCGAGGAGTTCGGCCGGCAGGCTCGCGCGGAATGACATTCGGACGCCCAATGCGCAAATCTGCTATACTATGCGGTCAATCTTATGAAATGGACTAAATCACTCATCCAGACGCTCCGGGAGGACCCGGGCGACGCCGAAATCGACTCCCACAAGCTCATGGTCCGCGCCGGGCTCATGAAGAAGGTCGCCGGCGGACTCTACACCTACCTGCCCCTCGGCATGCGCGTCCTCAACAAGGTCACGCAGATCGTCCGCGAGGAGATGGACAAGGCCGGCGCGCTCGAGATCGTCATGCCGATCCTCCAGCCCGCCGAGCTCTGGAAGGCGTCCGGCCGCTGGGAGGCGATGGGCCCCGGGATGTTCCGCCTCAAGGACCGCGCCGCCCACGACTACGCGCTCTCGCCGACCGCCGAGGAGATCGTCACCGACGTCGTCCACGGCGTCGTCTCGTCCTACCGCCAGCTCCCCGTCACCGTCTACCAGATCCAGTGGAAGTTCCGCGACGAGATCCGTCCGCGCTTCGGCCTCATGCGCTCGAAGGAGTTCCTGATGAAGGACGCCTACTCGTTCGACGTGTCGATGGAGGCGGCGGACGCGAGCTACCAGGCGATGTTCGAGGCCTACAAGCGCGTCTTCGCGCGGTGCGGACTCAACGCCGTGCCGGTCGAGGCCGACACCGGCGACATCGGCGGCAAGTTCTCCCACGAGTTCCACGTGCTCGCCGAGTCCGGCGAGGACGGCATCGCCTCCTGCGAGGCGTGCGGCTACGCCGCGAACCTGGAGAAGGCCGAGCGGAGAATAATCGAATCGTCGAATAATCGAATAATCGAATCGGCGGAAGGGCAGGCTTCTTCTTGCGGGCCGTGCTATCCGGCGCCGACGCCGGCGAAGTCGATCGAGGAGATGGTCGCGTTCTTCAAGGTGCCGGCGACGAAGATGGTGAAGACGCTCG
>CAVCXQ010000074.1:0-6311 GCA_963606275.1 uncultured Muribaculaceae bacterium
GCACGCGCGGCCGCGACATGGCGGCCGCCAACCTGCCGCTCGTCATCGGCGGGGCAGTCGCGCTCGTCGCCTGCTACTGGCTCGTCTCGAAGCTCGTCATGCGCGGCGGCAGGTAGCTGCTCGGTCGCGCGGGCATAGCCTGCTTCTACAATCAGAGGACGCCGATTGATGCGTGGCGTCTACTGTCCGACGAGAGGCGAGGACAGCGCCTTGAGCGTCTCGACGGAGATCACGAACACCGCGTCGGCGGAGCCTACGGTCGCGTAGAAGCCGTCCTCCGCCCTGGCCCCGACCAGCACGTTGCGGCGCACCGCGCCCTCTCGGGCGACATCGACAGAGACCCGCAGCGACGGGACGTCCAGCCCGTAGTCCGCCAGCTCCGACGCCAGCACCTTCAGACGCGCCACGCGCACGGCCTTCAGCGGCGAGAGCGCGGCGACGACGCTGGCGACGCCGTCCTCGGACACCGTCGCGCCGTCCGGCGCCGCCTCCACGCGCCAGGCCTTGCGGTCACGGTCGAACACGACGGCGACCGGCTTCTTCCCGGCCGGCGCGGACACGATGCGCCTGATCTCCTCCTGGCGGAAGTCCACGACCTCGGCGGCGCGGAGACGCTCGAATCCTCCGCCGTCCGGGAACAGCGTCTCGCGACGGACGACGGCCGGCTTCGCGTCGTCGCCGACGGCGACCTGGACGCCGACGTCGGACAGGTCGGACGGCGTGATGGCGAGGACGCGCGCGAGCAGCTTGTCGGCGGCTGCGCCGTTGGCGGGCGCGGACACCGGCGAGGTCAGCCGCCAGCCGCCGCGCCCGTCGCGGGCCAGCGAGACGCGGAGAGCGCCGTCGGACATCGCGAGAGCGGAGACCTTGTCCGCCCGGACGGAGAACACTCGGGCGTCGGCGAAGCACCCCGCGTCCTGCCCGGCGGCGTCGGCGAGCGCGGCGTCTACGGTCACGATCGGCCCGGCCCCGTGGACGAAGGCGTAGACGGCGTCGCCGCCGGTGCGCTTGCCGAATGACACCGCCTCGACGCGTCCGCCCACCCCCTTGACCGTGACCGTCGAAGCCGACTCGGCGTCCAGCCCGTATCCGGCGAGCAGCGAAGCCGAGACCCGGCCGCTGTCGTTCGTCGCCCCCGTCGGCCAGACGAACGAGCGCGCCTCGGCGGACAACAGGGCTTCCAGGAACCGCATCACGCGCGCGGACGACGCCTTGGACGTGCCGACGCTCCAGCCGTCGCCGCTGCGCGAGAAGGAGACGACCTCGCCGGAACGCTGGCGGACGTCGAACGACGCCACGGCGTCCGCCGCGCCGCGGAATAGCCGGCGGCGGCGAAGCCTCTCCACCGGCACGTCGACGGCGGCCAGCACGGACGACGGGACGATCGCCACCGAGCGCGATCCAACGACGGAGGCGTAGACGCCGCCGCCGGACGGAGTGAGGATGCCGAAGTCCACGGATGCCTCGCGGTCGCCGGGTCCCGAGAGGACGACGCGCAGCGGCGGCGCATCGAGCGCGTAGTCGGCGCGGGTGCGCCCGCGCTTCAGCAGCTCTGCGTCCGACTCGGACTCCTCGACCCTCGCGTTCGCGATGGCGTCGAGCATCCGCATCACCGCGGCGGAGTCGGCCTCTGAGGCGAACGGGCTGGTGATGCGCCATTCTCCGTCGGCCTCCAGGACGACCGGCGGCTCGCCGCGCCGTTCGATTACGACGCGCGTGGAGTCGGCGGCGGCCTGGTCGAGGACGTCCGCCCCCGGCCGCGACGTCCTGCCGGCGCGGTAGCCGACCAGGAGCTCGGCGGCGGCGAGCGCGACGCCAAGCAGCACGAGAACGAGAATCGTCCGGCGGTTCTTCATGCGCGGAGCCTCCTGCGGACGGCGGCGGCGGCGATGACCAGAAAGAGCGCGCCCGGGACGACGACGGCGGTGACGACGGCGAACCTGACGCGAGCGGAGCGGTCAAGCCCGGAGACGAGGACGCCGGACTCCTCGCCGTCCGCGCCGACGGCGTCCGAGCCGGAGAGGAAGGCGACGCAGTTGAGCAGGAAGTCGCGGTTGGCGTTGGCGCGCGAGGCGAGAGACCCGTTGAGGGCGAAGGTCGCGTCGCCGACGGCGACGATGCGCATTGGCCTGACGGCGAGGTCGTCGCCGGCGCCGGAGCCGCGCTCGGCGGCGGCCGCGACCGCCTTGCCGCCGAGAGTCGCCAGCGGAGCGAACGACACGCCGTCCAGCCCGGAGCCGGCGACGGCGGCCCGTGACGGCACGAACGCGGTCGGGCTCTCCATGACGATGCGCGAGCCCTTCAGCGGCGCGGACACCGGGTGGTCGGAGAAGTCGGACACGACGGCGTCGGAGCCGGAGAGCGTCTTCGCGCCGGCGAGCGCGGCCGGGACTGGCTGGACGCCCCACGAGGCGAGAAGCGGGAAGACGCCGCCGCCGTCGGACTGGCCGACGAGCGCGAGGAGGCGTCCGCCGCCGCGCAGGTAGGCGTCGAGGCGGTCGAGCTCGACGCGCGCGAACGCCTCGCGGGGACCGGAGACGGCGACGAGGGCGCAGTCGGCCGGCACCGCGCCGGCGGTAAGGTCGAGCGGCGCGTTGCGGTATCCCTCGCGGACAAGCTCGCGGGCGAAGTCGCTCAGCCCGTAGACGCCGTAGCCGTCCGGCGCGGCCTCGCCGTGCCCGGACGTCCAGTAGACGCTGCGCCGCAGCGGCGGGGACGCCAGGCGGCGGATGGCGGCGGCGAAGAGGCGCTCGCCGCATCCGTCCCCGAGCGGCAGGGAGACGACGCGGCGGCCGGACTCGAGGACCAGCGACGGCTCGGACACTCCGCGCGCGGCGAGGCGCTCGGACGCGGCGACGTCCCAGCGCGGGTCGACGTAGCGCGGCTCGATGCGCGCGCCGCCGAGCGCGGACGACGCCCTGGCGAACGAGCGGACAAGCCTGGCCGCCGGGCGGAACCCCGCGTCGTCCCTCGGCAGGAAGCACGTCACCACGATCTCGCCTGACGACTCGGCGAGGATGCCGCGGGTGCGCTGCGAGAGCTCCGACGGCAGGCCGAGGCGCGGCAGCTCGACGACGGAGTCCAGGCGCGCGGCGAGGCGGACGACGAGGACGGCGACGACGGCCGCGAGGACGAGGACTGCGGCGGTGGAGGCCCGCAGCGTCCTGGCGCCGCGCCCGGCCATCCGGTTCGCCGCCACGCACTTGGTGCAGAACAGCAGGCAGAGGCAGGCGACGGCGAGATAGGCGGCGAGCACCGCCGGCGAGAGAATCCCCGCCGCGCCGTCGACGGCGTGCGCGTCGAGCGGCATCTCGCCGAACGCCGCCGCCCCGCGCTGCGACCAGAGCCGCATCCCCGCCCAGACCGAGCGCGGCAGGACGGACAGCAGCGCGACCGACGCGGCGGCCGCCGCGGCCGCGTGGCGGAACACCGCGCTCGCGGCCTCCGACGCCGCCGCCCACAGCGCGCCCTGGACGCCAAGCACGAGGAGCGCCGGCGCGAACGCGGAAAGCGACGCGGCGGACACGACGGACGGGCAGAACGCCAGCAGCGCGGCGACTGTCGAGACGAGTGAGACGACCGTCGCAAGCGCCATCATCGTCCAGACTCCGAGGAACTTGCCGATCACGTAGTCGCGCTCGCGGACGGGGGCGGACAGCAGCTCGGCCATGCGCCCCGACTGGCGTTCGTCGCTCCAGACGCCCATCGCCAGCAGGGCGGCGAGGACGGGCAGGACGGGCGAGACGGCGCCGGCCCAGATGGCGGCGACGGCGGACGTGCCGCCCTCGGCGCGGTCGAAGGCGAAGGCGAACTGCGCGGCGACGGCGGCGCAGAACCCGGCGACGGCAAGCGCCGTCGCGAAGAGGCCGCGGGAGCGTCCGAGCGTCCGCGCCCAGGTCACGCGCACGGGGCTCAACGTCCGCCCCCTTCCATCGCCTGGCCGATGCGCTCGCGGAGGGCCGCCGGCTCCATCCCGGCGGCCTCGACCACGGTCGAGACTCCGTCGCGGAGCGCGACGAAGCGCGTCGTCCACTTCATGAAGTCGTCGATGTCGTGCCCGGTGACGACGACGCTGGAGAAAGCGGCGGCGCCGGCGAGCACCTCGCCGGCGGCGCGGCGGAACGATGCGTCCGCGCCGGCGAGGAAGTCGTCCAGCAGCAGGACCCGGGGGCGAAGCAGCAGCGCGTCCGCCAGCGCGACGCGGCGGCGGACGCCGAGCGAGAGGCCGCGCACCGGCGAGCGCAGCGCGTCGGAGACGCGGCAGGCTTCGGCGGCCTCGTTCACGCGGCGGCGGACGCGACGCGCCGGCTCGCCCTTCAGGAGCGCGCGGTAGCGGAGGTAGTCGCGGACGGTCATGTCGTCGTCGAGCGCCGGGACCTCGGGGAGGTAGCCGATGCGGCGGCGGTAGCGGAGGGGGAACTCGCCGGCGTCGATGCCGTCCAGCACCACCTGGCCGGAGTCCGGGACCGCGAGGGTGGAGAGGACCTTCAGCAGGGTGGTCTTGCCTGAGCCGTTGGCGCCGACGACGCTAACGACCTCGCCCGGGGAGACGACGAAGGACACGTCGCGCAGGACGTTCCTGCGCGGGTAGGAGAAGGCGAGACTCCGGACCTCTAGCATTTGAGGCGAAGTATACCAAAATCCGCCCGCCGCGACATCGCGTCGGCCGTACAACGGAGAGGAGTGGACAGCCGCGACGTCAGCCAGCTGGTTGACCCTGAACAGCACGTCCGGCACGGCGACCGGCAAGGGCGTCGTCTGCACCGTCGCGGAGAACGTCGCTGCCGAACCGCGCGCCGGATACGTTTACATCGCGGGACAGACGCTGAAGGTGTCGCAGGCGGGACGCGGCGCGACGGTCGAAGATTCGGTCGTGGCGGACACGGCTGGCGGCGAGGTAGTGGTTTCCGTCTCCGTAACGGACGAGACGACGACGTGGAGCGCAAGCTCGGAGTGTCCGTGGGTTCTGGTCTCGCCGACGGGCGGAACGGGCTCTGGCTACGTCACGCTGCAGGTCTTGCCGTGGAACAGGACGACCTCCCGCACGGGGACGGTGACGATCGCCGGACATGTCGTCGCGGTGACGCAGGCGGCGGCCTCGCTTGATGTCTCGGCGACGAGCGCGGCGGTTGTGGCGCAGGGAAAGACGCTCACGGTCGACGTCGATACGGTGGCGTCAGTGGAATGGACGGTTGCGGACGTTCCGGAATGGATCGCTCTTGACGGCGACGGTGACTGTCGGCAACGCGACGCTGCGCATCGTGCAGGACGACGGCGTTGTGATCGAAGACGGGAATGCGCCGTTCATCATCCCGATCTCGTGGTTTGAGAAGTATCCGGCACTTGGCGGGACGACGTTTGACGAGTGGCAGAAGATCGCGGAAGGCTCGGGGTTGAAGACCGACGCGAGCGGCGCGGCGTTGCCAGTATGGCACGACTACGTGGCGGGGACGGACCCCACGGACGCGGCAAGCCGACTTACTGCGTCTATCTCGATTGAGGATGGCAAGCCGGTCGTGTCATGGTCGCCGGCGCTCAACGGCGATGGCGTCCGCGATGGCGTGCGAACCTACCGTGTGTGGGGCAAGGCGAACTTGACCGACTCGGCATGGGTCGAGGTCGTCCCTGGCGGCGAGAGCGTCTATCGCTTCTTCCGCGTCACTGTCGAGATGCCGTAGGAGCGATTCTATCCGACCTCAACGGCAACAACTCATGGGGGTCTGTCCCCAGTGCTCCCTAGTGCCAGACCGAGACCTCAATGTGGTCTGCCCCCAGTACGGTCGTGGTCTGTCCCTAGTATCTGCACACATTGCAGTTGGCGACCCCAACCCCAATGGGAACTGTCCCTAGTGCCCATCAACCCTCAATGGGGTCTTGTTCCCTTAACCCACCAGAGGTCTACCCAACATCAATAGTAGCAGCTCTATCACCCAGCATGTCTTGCGCGATAAGATTTCCGCAAACAATTCTCATTTATGGTATAATGTCCCCGTCTGACACCGAACGGCGGCAAATCAGTCGAGTTTGCGAATCGGACGGCGGCTTTGCGGCTGGCTTGCGGCATGGCCGTCAGGTTGGGGACAGACCCCGACGGTGGCTGTTGGGGACAGACCCTAGGGAAAGGTAAATGCCTCCGGCAGAAAGGATGGACGTTGGCGGCTAGGGACAGACCCCAGCATGAGTGGTTGGGATAGTCCCTGACGAAACAGCTGGGGACAGACCCCGGCGGAAGGGAAGGAGGCGGAGGATGGCGAAGAGGGCATACGAGCATTCGGCGTACTGGTACGCGATGAACTACGGCTGGACGTGCA
>CAVCXQ010000075.1:0-6302 GCA_963606275.1 uncultured Muribaculaceae bacterium
CGCCGGTTCAAAGCTTGCGTTCATTTTCGGTTTCTCCTTTGGCTAGAGGTTCTAGAGATTCTATCGGTTCTAGTTTTCGAGAGCGACCTTGCAAAGCCCGTGCCAGCGGCGGCGGGGGCGGGCGGCGGCGCGGCGACTGTGACTTTTCGTCGCACTCCGCCGCGCCAGATTTCGGTTGCGGGCGGCGGTCAGCCCTTGAAGAACCTGACGAACTCGCCGGTCATGTCCGCCGAGCCCTCGCCCGGCCGCTCGCGCGCGCAAGCCTCCAGAAGCGCACGGCACTTGCCGCAGTGGCGGCAGTTGTCGGCGTCCGCGCAGTCGCGCACCGCCGGCCAGAGCCCCGACTCGCCGAGCGCCCGGTTGTCGATCGCCATCGGGAAGCGGTAGCACGGGTCCATGATCTCCGCGAGGTCGCCGTCGTAGGAGCACGTCGCATACGCCGCGACGATCTTCTCCGGGCACGGATGCCGCCGCGTCGCCAGCTTCACCACCCCGACGTGCGGCTCGTAGAGCGGCAGGTCCTCAGGGCGTATCCAGATCGCGCGCATGAAGTCCTCGTAGTTGCCGCGCTCGTAGTTCGTCCGGCACCGGAACACCGAGAAGCCGAACTTCTCGCCGGCGGCGGACTGCCCCATGCGGTTGTGCCCGTGGAGGTTGTTGTGGAACTGGTGGAACGGACAGTTCCTGAGGCACCCTGGGTTGGCCTGGACGCCCATCGTCTTGCCGTGCTCGCGCGCCCACCGCCCCATCCTCTCGACGTAGTCCAGCCGGCGGTGGTCGTTGCGCCCCGCGTAGAACCCGTCGTAGAGCTCGTCGACGTAGGAGAGCGCGATCTCGCTGGCGATGTCCATGTTGATGCTGAAGCGGATCTTCACGGACGGAAACCGCTGCCGCACGACGGTGGCGATGAACGGCGACGCGGTCGTGAGATGCTCGGGGAAGAGCCCCTCGGCGTCCATCTCGCGGAGCTTCTCCGTCACGTGGTCGGCGAGCTCGTCGGAGATGCAGATGTCGCCGTAGCAGTTCGCGTTGAAGATGGTGTCGAGCTCGACTCCGTGCTCGCGCGCCCAGCGGAGGTCGGAGACGATCCGGGCGCGGCGCTCCGGCGTCCAGTCGTCCATCGGACGGCTCGCGGTCACGCCCGGCCAGGCGAAGAAGACCTCGCGGATCCTGGCGAGGTGCGGACTGCATACGTCAACGAACGGCTTGTTGTCGAACCAGCCGACGGCGAGCTTCCGTCCGAGTCCCGCCGCTATCCCGTCATGCTTCGCTTCAGCCATCGCCCTTCTCCCAATTTTCCCTCCGCCGACCGCTTGCCGGCGGGGCAGACATTGACCGTAGTTCGTTCATGCGGCGCATTATACCATATTGCCCCCGACGACGGCGGGAGGGCGGATGTGGTATAATCCACGGACATGAAAGAGCTGTCACCAGCATCGAGAGGCGGGTCCGCCGGCTGAAATGGGCGTTCCCGTCGCCATCGTCGGAATGTCCTGCCGCTTCGCGGGGTGCGCGTCGCCGGCCGCGCTCTGGGACGCCGTGATGTCGCGGCGCTCGATGCTGACGCCCGCCGGGCCTGAGGCGGAGCTCCCGCCCGGCCAGCGCAACGTCTTCGACCGCCCGTATCCGACGCGGCTCGGGCAGCTCGGCGACCTCTACGCCTGCGTCCCGTCCATGCAGAACTTCCCCCGCCAGGTCAACGCCGGAGAGAACCAGGACCTCTACTTCGCCACCCAGCTCGCCTTCGACGCGCTCGCCGACGCCGGCATGAAGCCGCACGCCAGCCCGCCGCTGCGCGGGACCGTCCGCTTCGGCTACGCCCCGCCCTTCAACGCCTCCACCGTCAACTGGCTCCAGCACACCGCCTTCCTCGACCAGACGCTGGACGTCATCCGCCGCTTCTTCCCGCACGCGCCGGAGGAGGCGATGGACGCCGTGCGCGCCAAGCTCGTCGACTCGCTGCCGCCGCCGGACGCCGCGTCCTTCCTGCTCGGCTCCGGCTACCGCCTGGTCTCCTGGATCGCCCGCGAGTGCGGCTTCGCCGGCGCGGCGACCGTCCAGGACGCGGGTCTCCTCTCCGGCGCCTCGACCCTCGCCAACGCGATGGACGACCTCGCCTCCGGCCGCGCCGACGTCGCCCTCGCCGGCGCCCTGACGCCTCCGCTCTCCCGCGCCTACCTGGAGGGACTTTCCGGCGAGACGACTTTCTCCGTCCGCGCCGAGCTCCACCCCTTCGACCAGGAGGACGACGGCACGATCCCCGGCGAGGGCGGCGCGTTCTTCGTGCTGAAGCGCCGCGCCGACGCCCTTCGCGACCGCGACCGCATCTACGCTCTCGTGCGCGGCGTCGCCATCGGGCACGCCCCCGCCGACGACCCGGCGGCGATCGTCGCCGAGGCGGCCGCGCGCGCCGAGGTGCCGGTGCGCACGATCGGCCTGGTAGAGGCCGACGGCTCCGGCATCCGCGCCGCCGAGACGCGCGAGCTCTCCGCCATCCGCCGCCTCTGGGGCGACCACGTGCCAGGAGCGCCGCTCGTCGGCGTCGGCTCGGTCAAGGGCAACGTCGGCCACGCGCTCCGCGCCGCGATGGCCGCCGGGCTGGTCAAGGCCGCGCTCGCCCTCCACCACAAGGTCCTGCCGCCGCAGATCCCCGCCGCCCGCCCGTCGGAGGCAGTCTCCGACCTGTCGTCCAGCGCCTACGTCCTCTCCGACGCCAGGCCGTGGATCTCCGGCGACTCCGCCGCGCCGCGCCGCGCCGCCGTCCTCGGGTCCAACTTCGACCCCGTCGACCCGGTCGGCGCCGCGTCGTCCGTCGGCCGCGCCGCCGCCGTCGTCCTGGAAGAGGAGCCGGAGGACAGGCAATGACCGAGCTCGTCATGGTCAGAGCCGCCGACGAGGCGGCGCTCGTCGCGAGGGCCGACCGTCTCTCCGCCTTCCTCGACCGCGTCCCCGACGCCGCCCTCATCGACGTCGCCTACGCCTGCGCCCGCGACAATGGCCCGTGCGCCCTCGCCATAATCGCCGACGACGTCCCCTCCCTCCGCGCCCGCCTCGCCTCCGCCCGCGCACGCATCGCCGCCGGCCAGACCTCGCGAATCCGCGACAAGAGCGGGACCTACTACTCGCGGACGCGCCTCCTCGACGGCACGCGCGGCCGCCTCGCCTTCGTCTACCCCGGCGTGACCGGCTTCTACCCGGACATGCTGCGCGACCTGGCCATCACCTACCCGGTCTGCCGCGCCGCATTCGACGAGCTGGAGGAGGCGCTCAAGGACGACGCCTCCTTCACCCCGTCGTCGTTCGTATTCCCGCCGGCCCCCTACTACCGCCACGACGCCGACGTCTTTTCGTCCGGCGCCTACGCCGAGGCCCTCGTCTCCACCTATGCCGCCGGCGCCGCGCTCACGCGGCTGCTCTCGCTCTCCGGCGTCGAGCCGGACGGCGTGGTCGGCTTCGCCGGCGGCGACCTCGCCGCCATGGTCAAGTCCGGGGCCGCCGGCGCCGCCCTCGACCGCGCCAGGCGAATCCGCCTCATATCCGACATCTACCGCGTCGTCCACAAGGCCGTCAACCACGGCGGACTTCCGAAGGTGTCCGTCATCTCCGCCGCCCTCCGCAGCCCCGACGAGCTCGCCGCACTTGAGAAGGCCCTGCCGCCGGACTCCGCCTTCCCCGCCATCGACTTCTCCCCGCGACAGAAGACCTTCGCCGTCCGGCCCGGCATGGAGGCGACGGTCGCCGCCGCGCTCGAGGCCGCCGGCGTCCGCGCCAGGCAGCTCGCGCTCGACCGCCCCTTCAACACCCCGCTCTGCGAGCCGCTCGTCCCCGCCGTGCGCAAGTTCGCCGACGCCTGGATAGCGCGCGACCCCGACTGCGCCGTCTACTCCTGCGCGACCGCCGCACCCGCCCCGTCGGGACGCCGCGCCGCCCGCAAGGAGGCCTCCGCCAGGTGGGCGCAGCCGGTGCGCTTCCGCGAGACCGTCCTGCGGATGCACGAGGACGGATTCCGCGTATTCCTTGAGGTCGGCCCGCGGGGGCTGCTGTCGATCGCCGTCGCGGACACCCTGCGCGGCATGGAGCACGCCTCGATCGCCGTCAACTCGATCCACCGCAGCGGACGCCTCCAGATGCTCCACGCGCTCGGCCAGCTCGCCGCGCTCGGCGCGCCGGTCGACGTCGCCGCCGAGCTCCGGCGGCGCGGAGCGAAGGACGTCGACCTCGACGCGGCGATAGCCCCGGAAGTCCGCCGCGACATCGAGATGCGCCTCTCCCGCACCTTCCCCAGGCTCACCCTCCTCTCCCCGGAGACGCCGATGTCCGGCGCCACCTTCCTCGCCGAGCCGAAGGGACGCGGCGCGAAGGCCGCCGCGCGCGCCGCCGCCATCGCCCAGCAGTCCCGCCGCCAGCGCCAGTTCGACTTCGGCGCCCTCAACCCCCTCGTCTCCGACGCCGACGTCGTCGACTCCGCCCCCGGCGTCTCCATCGAGATCGCCAAGGAGTTCCGCGTCGCCGACCTCCCCTTCCTCGCCGACTACGCGCTCGGCACCAGCCAGGTCAGCTACTCCGACCCCAACCTGCGCGGGCTCATGCCGCTCATGCCGACCGTCGGCGCCGAGATAATGGCCGAGACCGCCCAGCTGGTCATGCCCAACCGGACGCTCCTGCGCGTCGAGGACCTCGTCTGCCGCGGGCTCGCCGCGTTCGAGGGAGGACGCCTCAGGCTCGACGTCAAGGCCGAGCGCGTCCCGTCCGCCGCGCCGGCGGAGACCGCCTTCAAGGTCCAGATACGCGACGACCGCCCCAACGCCACCTACACCTGGGCCGTCATGGAGGCTACCGTCGTCCTCGCCGAGTCGCTCCCGCCCTCCCCGCCCCTCGCCGTCGAGCCGCTGACCAGGCCGCGCAGCGTCCACTGGTCGGGGCGCGACATCTACCCCGCGAGGCTCTGCCACGGACGCCGCCTGCGCAACGTCACCTTCGTCGAGTCCTGGAGCGAGAGCGGCATCGACTACCAGGTGTCCGTCCCTCCGCTCGCCGGATGCGTCGCCTTCACGCGCTTCCCGCTCTGGGCGGCGAACCCGCTGCTGCTCGAGTCCGTCGTCGGCGGCTTCGCGCTCTGGCGCAGCCACGAGCGCTTCGCCGGCGCGTTCTCCTTCCCGTTCCGCGTCCGCCGCGTCGAGTTCAGCGGCGTCCCGCCGCACGAGGGCGCGCAGCTCAGGTGCTACATGCGCCTCACCGGCGTCACCCCGAAGAGCCACGTCTGCGACATCACCGCCACCGACGGAAACGGAAAGGTCGTGCTCGCGGTCTCCGGATGGGAGGAGCTCACCGAGCGCGTGCCGTCCGGGTACCGCGCCGCGATCCTGCAGCCGGCGACGACGTTCCTCACCGAGCCGCTCGCCGCCGACCTCGTCGGCCGCCCCGGCACCGACGTCGCCACCGCCTTCGTCTCCGACATCCCCTACCACACCTTCGAGCGCAACGAGGAGCTGTGGCTCAGGACTCTCTCGCACGTCGTCCTCGACGCCTCCGAGCGCCGCGAGTTCGCGCAGATGTCCGGCTCGGCGTCGCGGCGGACGGAATGGCTGTTCGGGCGCGTCGCCGCCAAGGAGGCCGTGCGCCGCTTCCTCAAGGACTTCTGCCAGGCGAGGTGGAGCGACGCCGACGTCCGCATCTGGCCGGACGACTCCGGCAAGCCGCACGCCCTCGGCGCCTGGAACGACTACCTCGGCGCGTCTCTGGACGTCGCGATCGCGCACACCGCGCAGTTCGTCGTCGCCGTCGCCGCCGCCAACGCCCGCGTGGGCGTCGACGTCGAGTCCACGGGACGCGACCTCTCCGAGGAGTTCGCCGCCGGCGTCTTCACCCCGGAGGAGCTCGACCTCGCCGCTCACGCCGCCAACGCCTCGCAGGCGGTGATCAAGTTCTGGTGCGCGAAGGAGGCCGTCTCCAAGGCCCTCGGCACCGGCATCCGCTACTCGCCCAAGGAGATGGTCGTGACCGGGTTCCTCGCCGACTCCGGCACGCTGACGATGCGCCTCGAGGGCGCGTGGGCGGAGGCGTTCAAGGCGTTCAAGGGACGCGACGTCGGCGTGACGGTGCGCACCTTCCGCGACCACGCCATAGCCTCGTGCTTCATCCCCGCCAGCCTCTTCGAGGAGGCGTAGCGTCCGCTGGGCGTTTCGCAGACGGCTCCTAACCCATTACAGCGTCGCCGATGGCGAAGAACTTGCGGAGAAGCGCAGCCGACTTCACGCCCGGCGAGGTCTCGAGGCTGCCGGAGACGTCGATGACGTCCGGCC
>CAVCXQ010000076.1:0-6211 GCA_963606275.1 uncultured Muribaculaceae bacterium
GTTCATCGACGACACCTACAACGCGAACCCGGACTCCATGCTCGCCGCGCTCGACGCGCTCGCCGCGGCGCCGTGCGAAGGGCGGCGCGTCGCCGTCCTCGGCGACATGCTAGAGCTCGGGGAGGGTGCGCCCGAATACCACCGCAAGGTCTTCGCCCGCGCCATGGAGCTGAAGATCCCGCTCGTCGTCGGCGTCGGCGAGCTCTCGTCGCAGTGCCTGTGCCACTGCGTATACAAGGACGTAAAGAAGTTGAAGAAGAAGTTCCGCCTCGACGTGTCGGCCGGCGACCTCGTCCTGCTGAAGGGGTCTCACGCGGTCGGGCTGGGGGCGCTGCTGGAGGAAGAGGACTGATGAAAGCGACAATGACAACCCTTCGGAACGGACTGCGCGTCGTGCTCGTGCCATGCGAGGCCGAGTCCGTCGCGTTCGGCATCTTCGTGGCGTCCGGCTCGCGCCACGAGGCCGCGGCGTCCGCCGGCGTCTCGCACCTGATCGAGCACATGCTCTTCAAGGGGACGCCGACGCGCTCGACGCTCGAGATCACGCAGGCGATCGAGGGGCGCGGCGGCAACTTCAACGCCTGCACCGGCGAGGAGGGCACGTGCTACTACGCGCACATGCCGAGCGAGTTCCTGGACGAGGCGGTGGACGTCATATCCGACATGTACCTGCGGGCGACGATACCGGCGGACGAGTTCGCGCGCGAGAAGCAGGTGGTGGTCGAGGAGATCAGGATGTACGCCGACGAGCCGGACTCGGTGGCGATGGAGAACCTGCAGCGCGACCTGTTCCCGGGGTCGGCGCTCGGCGCGCCGGTGTCCGGCAGCGAGGCGTCGCTCGCGCCGATGACGCCGGCGTTCCTGCGCCGCTACATGAAGTCGCACTACCGTCCGGACAACACGGCGGCGGTGCTGGTGGGCTCGTTCGACCCGGCGAGGGCTCTTGAGGCGGTCGACTCGCGCCTCGGGGGCTTCCGCCGCGCCGCGCCGCCGCCGCGCCCGGCCGACAGGCACGGGAAGGTGAAGCCGCTTGCGTCCGTCGAGCGCGAGGTCGCGCAGGCGCAGCTCGCGCTCGGGTACCGCACCTTCGGCGTCGACGCCGGGCGGCACTACGCGGTGACGGTGATGGACGCGGTGCTGGGGCGCGGGATGTCGTCGCGTCTGTTCCAGGAGGTGCGCGAGAGGCGCGGGCTCAGCTACGACGTGTCGTCGCGCCAGCACTTCTTCAGCGACGCGGGGATGTTCACGGTGACGGCGGGGCTGGACGCCGCGAAGGCGGAGCGCGCCCTGGAGACGATCGACCGCGAGCTGCGGAGGATCTCGACGCGGCGGGTGCCGGCGGACGAGCTGCGGCGCACGAAGGAGTTCCTGGTGGGGAACTTCCGCCTCGGGCACGAGCGGGTGACGTCGAAGCTGTTCTTCTACGGGCAGACGCTGATGACGTTCGGGCGGCTGGTGGAGCCGGCGGAGCAGGTCGAGGGCGTGAGGGCGGTGACGGCGGACGACGTGCTCGGCGTCGCCGGCGACATCTTCCGCCCGGAGAACCGCTCCGTCAGCTGGGTCCTTCCCAGGCCCCGCGCCTGACGGGAGGTCGGGACTGCCTGTCGTCGCCGGAATATGGTATAATGTCCGCCGTGAACACGAGAGCGAAGACATTCGCCGCGGCGCTTGCCGCGGCACTTGCGGCGGGCACGGCCGCGGCGCAGGGGCATCCGACGCCCGGCGCCGGCTACGGCCCGCAGACCGGCGTCAGATACGCCACCGACGCCTTTCCCGGCTTCGACAGCGAGAAGAACATCGTCAGCCCGACGCGCAAGACGCCGCGCTGGATCTCGTTCCTCTACGGCCCGTCGAAGGCGTGCGCGAAGGAGCAGCTCGCATTCTGCGCCGACCTCGTCCGCGCCGGGGACTACTCGAAGGCGCGGCGGCAGCTGGACGCGCTGGTGCGCGAGTGGCCGGCGTCGCCGGAGGCCCCGAAGGCGCAGCGAGCGCTCGCCGAGCTCTGCCTGACGAAGCTCGGCGAGACCGAGGAGGCCTTCGCAGAATACCGCTACCTGCTGGACTTCTTCTCGCTTCACGTCGACTACGACAAGATCTGCGACCGCCTCTACCAGGTCGCGAACCAGATGCGCGACGAGGGCAAGGAGATCGTGTTCGTGCGCTTCGAGAACGTCGTGGACGTCCGCCGCGCCTACGAGGCGTGCGTCCTGCACGCGCCTGGCGCGAAGTGGGCGCCGGAGGCGATGCTGCAGATCGGCGCCCTGCGCGAGAAGGAGGGCGAATACGGCAAGGCGGTGCAGGTCTACGAGAACCTGCGCAACCTCTATCCCGACGCGGCGGAGGCGAAGGCGTCGTTGGCCGACGAGGCGCGCGCCCGGATGGTGCTGCTCGACGACCACGCCTACGACCGGGCGCGGGCGCTCGACACGCAGTCATACCTGCGGAACGCCATCGCGTCCTGCCTCGAGTCCGACCGCGACGCGCTGGTGGAGATGCTGGCGAAGGTCGAGGACCATCTTGCGGACGAGGCGTATCGCGGCGCGGCGTTCTACGACTCGAAGACGCGCACGAAGCGCAGCGCGATCAACGCCTACGAGAGGTTCCTGGAGCAGTATCCCGACAGCGAGCGCGCGGCGGAGGTCCGGGCGCGGCTCTCGGAGCTCAGGGGCGGCGACAACGGCGGAGAGGAGGACAGATGAACGCAGTGAGGTTCTTCGCGTGCGCGGCGGCTGCCGCGGCGCTGTGCGGATGCGCGTCGCGCTATTCGTGGCGGCCGGACGTGCCGGAGGAGATGCGGACGGTCGCGGTGCCGACGTTCCGGAACGAGTCGGACGTGCAGGAGATGGGCGCGGTGGCGGCGCGGCAGGTGCTGCGCGAAGTCCAGCGCGAGGGAACCTTCAAGGTGCGCCCCGTCGAGGACGCCGCGCTGGAGGTGCAGGGCGTCGCGCTGTCCGCCTATGCGGAGAACGTCGCCTACGACCGCCGCTCCGGGCTGAGGACGTCCGGCTACGAGATGACCGGGCAGTTCTCGGTGTCGGTGATCGACCGCCGGGCGGGCAAGGTGCTGGTGGACAACCGCCGCTACGAGGCGCGGGCGCCGTTCGCGGCCGGCCAGGACATCTCGAACGCCCAGCGCGACGCCGCCGGGCGGATGGCGGACGACCTCGCGCGCCAGGTCGTCGACGACTTGCTCAACCTGAAATGGGACAAGGAGGGCGAAGATGAACGGTGAAGTCCACGCGGTGATCGAGCTGAAGATCACGCCGCAGCGCGACTGCGGCTTCGGCCGCATCGCCGAGAAGGTGTCGAGGCACGGGCAGGTCGAGGCCTGCTACCTCATGAGCGGGGCGTACGACCTGCTCGTGTTCGTCAAGGGCGAGAGCCTCCAGGACGTGGCGCAGTTCGTCGCGCAGGACCTCTCGACGATCGACGGGGTGCTGTCGACGGCGACGCACTTCATGCTCAAGACCTACAAGGCCGGCGGGACGCTCGGCCCGCTGATGGACGGCCGCCTGGAGGTGTCGTGATGGCTGTCGACATGGCGCAGAAGGCGCAGAACTTCGCCAACCGCGGGCGCCAGGCCCTGGAGACCGGGCGCTACGAGCTCGCCGTGGACATGCTCATGGAGGCCGTCGCGGCCGCCCCGGACGTCCTTGAGACGCGCAGGCTGCTGCGCGCCGCGCAGATCGCGAACTTCCGCAAGAACGGCAAGGCCGGGCTGGGCGCGAAGCTCGGCTGCATGATGGCGCGGCAGAAGGTCATGGGCCTCGTCAAGAAGGGCAAGGGGGCCGAGGCGATGGCGGAGGCGGAGAAGCTGCTGTGCCTGAACCCGCTCGACCCGAACAACATCGAGGCCGCCGTCACCGCGGCGGAGGCCGCCGGCAAGGCGGAGCACGCCGCGATCTCCGTCGAGGCCGCCTACGAGTGCTCCAACAAGGACCCGTCGCTGCTCGAGCGCGTCGCCACCTACTACACGATGGCGAAGAACTGGGACAAGGCGCGCGACGCCTACCAGAAGCTCTCCGCGCTCCGGCCCGGCGACCAGCGCGTCCTGCAGCTGTTGAAGAACACCGAGGCGCGCGCCACCATGAACGCCGGCTGGGAGCAGTCCGTCGGCAAGCGGGGCGGCTTCCAGAACCTGATCGCCGACAAGGAGCAGGCCGCCAAGCTCGACGCCGCCAACAAGGCCGTCGTCGGCGGAGGCGACGCCGAGATGCTCATCCAGGAGAAGCTCCGCCAGATCGAGGCCGAGCCGAAGAACATGAACGCCAGGCGCGCCCTCGCCCGCCTCTACGTCCAGGCCAGGCGCTACTACGAGGCGATCGACGTCCTCCAGAAGGCGGTCGAGGCCGCCGGCTCGATGGACCCCGAGCTCGACAGGATGCTCTCCCAGGCCAAGGTCCAGTACTACGACCAGCAGGTCGAGGCGCTGAAGGCCGAGGGACGCGACGAGGAGGCCGAGGCGATGGAGGCGGAGAAGAACCAGTTCGTCTTCGACGACCTCGCCCAGCGCGTCGAGCGCTATCCGAACGACCTGCACCTGCGCTTCGAGCTCGGCAGGCTCTACTACGAATACGGATACTGCGAGGAGGCGCTGCCGCACCTCCAGCTCGCGCAGAAGTCCCCGAAGGACCGCCTCTGGGCGCTCTACTACCTCGCGATGTGCTTCCTCGCCCAGGGCCAGACCGACATGGGCGTCATGCAGCTCGAGACGGCGCGGGACGCCATCCCGACCATGGACGAGCTCAAGAAGAACGTCGTCTACCAGCTCGGGCTCTGCGCGGAGTCCGCCGGCGACCTCGAGAAGGCGTACCAGTATTACAAGGACGTCTACTCCAGCGACGTCGGCTTCAAGGACCTCTCCGAGCGGATGCTCGCGGTGAGCCACGCCATCAAGCAGCGCGAGCAGCCGCAGGGGTGACGTCCGCCATGGAGAAGCTCGCGACAGACACATACGACTTCGAGAAGCTGAGACGGGACGGGTTCACCTACGTGGACAAGACCGACCGTCTGCTGCCGCTCGTCGACAAGTCGATCGGCTACCAGTTCTTCATAGCGCGGCCGCGGCGCTTCGGCAAGTCGCTTACCGTCTCGACGCTTCAGGCACTCTTCGAGGGACGGCGCGAGCTCTTCAATGGCCTCTACATCGAGCCGCGCTGGGAATGGACGAAAACGTGGCCCGTCCTGCGGCTCGACCTCAGCGACGTCCAGCCGGAGCGCGTCGATGGCCTGCAGTCGGCTCTGACCTCGTCGCTTGAGGACGAGGCGCGTCGAAACGGCGTCCCGCTCCGCGTCGGCGAGTCGGCGGCGATCACGTTCAAGAACCTCATCGAAGACCTCGCCGCGAAGTCGAAGGACGGGCAGATGGTCTTGCTCGTCGACGAATACGACAAGCCGCTCCTGAAGAAGCTGAACACGCCGGCCGTCCGCCCGTTCCGCGACGCGCTCAAGGAGTTCTATTCCGTCATCAAAAAGACAGAAGGACGGCAGCGCTTCGCGTTCATCACCGGCATCAGCAAGTTCTCGAAGGTCTCCATCTTCTCCGACCTCAACAACCTCAAGGACCGGACGATGTCCTTGAAGGAGGCGACGCTCTTCGGCTATACGCATGACGAGGTGAAGAGGTTCATGCCCGGACTCTTGCACGAGTTTGCCGCCGCGAACGGATGGACGGACGAGCAGGGATTCGAGGGGCTTGTCCGCTGGTACGACGGCTACCGTTTCCATCATGCCGCCGAGAAGGTGATCAACCCGGTCTCCCTCGCGTCCGCCCTTGAGTCGCACGAGCTGAGCAACTACTGGTCGACGACGGCGATGACGACGTTCCTGATGGACACGCTGAAGAAGAAGCCGCTCGACTTCGCCAAGGTGGACGTCGACGAGGCGACGCTCGGCACCTACGAGCCTGACCGCGCCGACCTGACGACGCTCCTCTTCCAGACGGGCTATCTCACGATCACGGGCTTCCGTCAGATCGGCGCGATGCGCCGCTACTCCCTCGACTTCCCGAACCTCGAGGTCGAGAACTCGTTCCTGGCCCAGGTCGTCCCCGCCTACACGGGGCACGAGACGGACGACTCCAACACGATCCAGTCGGACGCGGTGGCGGCCCTCTGCGGCCGCGACCCGAAGGCGTTCGTCGCCGCGCTGAAGCGTCTCTTCGCGAACATTCCCTACGACCTCACCGACCGGCAGAACGAGCAGATGTGGC
>CAVCXQ010000077.1:0-6100 GCA_963606275.1 uncultured Muribaculaceae bacterium
GCGCAACAGGAACAGGAGGCGGCACATGGGTTCTTCGGGAGGGGGCGGCTCGTCGACAGTGAGGTCTTCGCAGACCGTGACAAAGGCGGCGGCAAGCGCAGCGCCGGTCGCGCCGACGGTGCAGACGCCGCAGACGGAGACGATCACTCCGGCCGTGGCGCGGGACATCGGCGCGGACACGAAGACGGCGCAGCAGAACCAGGCACTGGCGCGAAGCCGCCTCGCCGGCATCCGCTCGACCTGGACGGCGCGGAAGGGGTGACGCCATGGCGACGGACTGGGCGAAGGTCGCGAAGCACTGCCGGTGCGTGGAATCCAAGCTCTTCTCGTCGTTCGAGAAGCGCAAGAGCCACCTCCTCGACATCTGCCGCGAGGTCTACCCGGTCGCCATCGCGGGGCTGACGAGGGGTACGGAGGAACTCGCCGACGGCTACGTCTACGACGACGAGCACCGCCTCCTCACCACCTTTCCGCTCGAAGCCCTGCGGCGCGGCGCGGCTGGATTCCACGGCAACCTAACCTCGCCCGCGACGCCGTGGTTTCGGTTCCGGTTCGCCAGGGGGTCGCAGGACGGAGTCGAGCCGACGCACGAAGACCGCAAGGTCCTCTCCGACCTCACCGAGGCCACGCGCTCCGCGTTCTCCCGCGCGAACGCCTACCCATCGATCCACAAGCTATACGAGCATTGCCTCGCCGTCGGATTCGGGTGCATGATCGTGACCAAGGACGCGGAGCGGATCGCGAGATGCGAAACCCTGCGCCTCGGCACCTACGCCCTCGGAATCGGCGACGACGGCATGGTCGACACGTGCGTCCACCGCTTCGCGTGGACTGCCGCGCAGATCGTCAGGCAATTCGGGCGAGAGAGCGTCCCGCAGTACATCCTCGACGGCGTGGACGACCCGGTGAAGAGATACGAGGTGGTAGACCTCATCGAGCCGAACGCCGTCGGCGACTTCCGCAAGGACGACGAGATCGCCCGCGAGCTCGCCCTCTCCGACGAGGCGGTCTACCGCTCCCTGTTCTGGCTCAAGGGCTCGTCGGGCGAGTCGAAGAACGCCGGCGTCCTCCGCGTCGTCGGGTTCTCGTGCTCCCCAATCGTCGCGCCGAGGATGGACTACGAGCTCGGCGACGTCTACGGGCGAGGTCGCGGAGACGACGCGCTCGACCTGTGCAGGGGATGCCAGTCGTTCAAGTACGACGAGCTGAACATCGTCGGCAAGATGTCCGACCCCGCCTTCGTCGCGGACGCCGAGCTCAAGGACGAGGGGCTCAAGAAATACCGCGGCGCGGTCAACTACGCGCGCTTCGGCGAGGGCAGGGCGCAGATGGTCACGCCGCTCGACCCGCACCCGCCGTCGCCGGAGGCCGCGAGGGAGGAGAGGGCGGACGCGCAGAACGAGATCGCGCGGCTCTTCTACAACGACGCGTTCAGCGTCATCGACAACCTCCGCGCCACGAAGAGCGGACAGGTCACGGCGACCGAGGTCGAGAGCCAGGTGCGCGAGGCCATGCAGCGGCTCGCCCCGGTGGCCACGCTTTTCGACAAGGAGCTGCTGGACCCGCTCTGCTCCATCATGGCGAAGTACGCCATAGCCGCGAGGCGGACGCCGATTACCGAACAGGAGGCGAAGGTGCTGTCCGAGGTCGAGGTCGAGTACGTCTCGTCCATCCACCTCGCGCAGAAGCAGTCGTCGATCTCCGCGATCCAGCAGATGCTGCAGATGGCCCTCTCGCTCGCGGGCGCGAAGCCGGAGATACTCTACCGCATCGACATCGACAAGACGTTCTCCACGCTCGCCGACCTCGTCGGATTCCCGGAGAACTGCCTCGTCGGGGACAAGGAGTACGCCGCCGCCGTCGACGCGGCGAAGAAAGCCGCCGCGCAGCAGGCCCAGGCGCAGCAGATGATGGCGCAGGCCGCCGCCGTCAAGGACGTCGGATCCGTGCCGCTCGACGAAGGTCACGCGGGAAGCCGCCTCGCGGCGATGATGGGGGTGTAGCGTGGAGAGGCTGTTCGCAGACACAAGCCGCAGGGCCGAGGACGAGCGGCGGGAAGAGGGAGCGCGGCGCTTCGCCGACCTCCGATCCTCGCTCTCGCGCCTCGTGCGCGACGAGGACTTCCGCAGCCTCTACCTCTACCTCGCCTACGAGTTCTGCTCGGCCGACTTCGGGACGCGCCCGCTCCCGCCGGAGACGCAGGGCGTGAGGATGGCGATGGCCAAGATCAACGAGACGCTCTCCGTCGCGGACGGCGGGCCGGAACTGGTCTCCCTCGCGGCTCTCAACCACTTCAAGGCCGTGGGCGAGTCGATCGCCCGCGAGCGGACAAGGACAGAACGAAAGGAAGCGAGATGAACAGACTGGACATGGCATTCGGATTCCGCCCCATGGACGAGGCGGGCGGAGATGGCGGAGGCGCGGACGCCGCCGCCACCACCGGTACGACGCCGACCTCCACGGCTGACGCCGCCGCGCCCGCCGCGACGGCGCAGGGCGGAAACGACGCGGCGCGGACGCCAGCCGACCAGACGCTGCCGTCTGCAGCCGCGCCGGCGGACGCGTCCGACCTCTCGAAGGTCACGCTCGGGGACGGCAAGCCCGCCGTCGACGCGGCGAAGGACGCCGCGCAAGGCGGACAGGGCGACCAGCCGCCCGAGACGCCGCTCGAGGACTACGCCGAGAAGGTCAGCATCGACGAGTCCATCGCCAAGGACGTCATGGTGGACAAGGGCGCGATGATGGCGGTCGCCCCGCTCCTCAAGGAGGCGGGGGTCTCCGTCGAGACGGCGGGGAAGCTGCTCAACACGCTCGCCAAGTACCAGGTCGAGCAGTTCAAGGAGCGGCAGCAGGAGCGCTACGCCGACAACAAGAAGATGCACGACGCCGCCGTGGCGAAGTACTCCCGCGCCGACTTCGAGCAGATCAACGCCGGCATAGACGCGGCGTTCAAGCCCGACGGCGTCATGAACTTCGTGGTGCGCAACTCCGAGATCGGCAACGACCCGGAGTTCCTCGAGCTCATGAAGTGGTACGGCCAGCACCGCCCGACAGACGCGCAGCCGGCGACCGGGGCCGCCACCGGCGGGACGGCGGGGCAGGCCGCAGGCTTCAGCGGAATCGCCGGCGCGTGGTCGTGAAACCAATTTCGCGGGGAGGTTCGCACGACGCGACTGAACCCCGACGGAACGGCTGCCGGGACGCTTCCGGCGAAACGAAGGAAAAGAGAAAATGCAGGTAAACAACACCCGCGTCCTCACTTACGCCGACTTCGTGAAAGGGCTCGACCCGAAGGGCAACTTCGCCCACCGGATCGTCGAGCTCGTCTCGAAGAAGGTCGAGATGCTGGACGACATGACGGTCGTCGCCGCCAACAACGGCACGGCCCTTGAAACCACCGTGCGCACGGAGACCCCGACGCCCGTCTGGACGGCCTACTACGGCGGCATCCCGTCGAACAAGGGCTCCAAGGCGAAGATCAAGGTCTCGTGCGGGCGCATGGCCACCAAGATCCTCGTCGACAAGAAGCTCTACGACGAGAGCAAGGACAAGGACGCCGTCCTCGAGGACGAGATCACGGCGAACATCACCGGGATGCGCAACGAGCTCGCCAACGCGATGATCTACGGCCTCCTCAAGGAGAACCCGCTGGGCATCAACGGCCTGTTCAAGCACTACTCGGCCTACGACAACGACAACACGGACGACACCGACTCCGCGCACTACGTCCTCAACGCCCTCGGCACGAGCGGCGACTCGACGGACAAGTCGCGCCTCGGCTCGATCGCGCTCGTCGGCTGGTCGCCGAACACGATCACCGCCTTCCACCCGGAGAACTCCGGCACCGGCGGCATCGAGAAGAGCGACAAGCGCGTCACGGACATCGTCGACCCCGACCAGGGCGGGGACGCCACCTACGAGGCGTACCTCCAGTACATCTACTGGACGCTCGGCCTCGCCGTCCGCGACTACCGCTACGGCGGCCGCATCTGCAACATCCAGCGCAACAAGATGCTGGCCAAGGGCAAGGAGGGCGACTACGTCGAGCTCATCGACCGCATCTCCCAGCGCGTGCTCGACGACGACGTCAAGCAGGCGTTCTACATGGACAAGCAGATGTGGGAGAACGTGTGCGTCCTCTACTCGCGCCTCACCCGCGCCAACGCCATCACGTTCGCGCACGTCGAGGGCCGCAAGGAGAAGAAACTCTACGGCATCCCCGTCCGCATCATGGACCCGATGAAGGTCAACGAGGCGGAAGTCCCGGCCTTCACGGCTTCGTAAACAGAAAGGAGAGACAAGATGTCCATGCACGACAAGACGCTGTTCTTCTTCGACAGCAAGGCTCTCGCCAAGGACGCCAACACGACCATCACGTCGAAGCTCATCGACATGAGGCTCAACGGCGACGACGTCGACGGACGGCTGTTCGTCAACGCCCGCCTCGGCGCGGCGGCGACCGCCGACTCCGTCAAGTTCACGCTGCTGACGTCCGACGACGGCACGACCTGGACGACGCTCCTCGAGACCTCCAACGAGGCCGACGGAACGCTCTGCCAGAGCCGCCTCCCGCTCGGCGCGGAGCGGTATCTCAAGGCCACGGCGAAGGTCGCGACCGCCCTCTCGGCGGCTACCACGGTCTTCGCCGAGCTCACCGACGCGCTCGAGCACGACTACCCGGTCAAGGTGCAGTCGCTGCGCGAGGACATCGCGGCCAAGGGCGACGCGGTCCGCGCGACCGTCGAGGCCTGACGGCGGACGGCCCCGCGGACCGCTCTCACTAGTGGGCGGGCCCGCGGGGCCGGCTTCCGACACACGGAAAGGAAGGACAAGCCATGAAGATTGTATGCAAGATGGCGACGCAGGTGCCTGGCTTCGGCATCGTGAAGAAGGGCCATTCGATTGAATGGCCGGACGGCGCGAAGATGCCGCCGCAGGTCGCCGCGAACTTCAAGGGCGCGGACGGAAGCCCGCTCGCGGAAGCGAAAGGCGGAGAGGACGCGAATCCGGCCGCGGACGCGGCAGCCGACGCGGAGGCGCTCGTGCGCAAGACCGCCAGCATCGGCAAGAGCAAGCTGATGGCCATGCTCGACGGGGCGCACGTCGCGTTCAGCGACAAGGCGTCCGCGACCGACCTCGCGAGGGCATGGCTCCGCCACAGGGGCGAGATCGAGGGATAGGGCATTTCAAGGGAGGCGCGGCATGGCGAAGAAGGTCACGATATCGGTTGACGCGGACTCTTCGACCCTCGGGGTTTTCGAGGGGAGGATGTTCCTCGGCACGAAGACCGAGGTGGTGTTCGACGGATGGACAGCCGACGACGGATGCCGCGCCGTCCTCACGCTGTTCGCGGGCGGATGCACCCCGGTGGCGTCCGCCATGACGGACGCGGACGGACGCACGTGGCTCGACCTCACCGGCACGGAGGTGCGCAAGGCGTTCCACGACGAACCGGCGAGACACGCTTTCAAGGCGTATCTCAACCAGCGAGAGGGAGCGGACGGCGACTATCTCCCGGATGTCGAAGCCGAGGGCACGATATGGCTGGAGTGGTCGCCGGAGGTGTTCGAGGTCACGGACGACGGGTCGGCCATCGCCGCGCTCCGCGGCCCCGCCGGTCCGATGGGGCCGCAGGGCGTCCAAGGTCCCAAGGGGGACAAAGGCGACAAGGGGGACACGCCGTCGCTGTCCCGCATTGACGACCTCGCGGCGGCAATCGGGAAGCTCGCCGCGCCAAAGGCGTCGATCAACTCGCTGAAGACGTGCGTGGAGGCAATCTTGAAAGCGTTGAAAGGAGCGTGAAGATGAAGAGGTGCGTGATGATGGGTGCGGTGCTTTCGGCGTTCCTCGCGTTTGGCGCGGGGACGGACGTTGACGGCAACGCGATTACTGGCAAGACGCTGTTCGGTGACGTGGACGGCTCGGCGACGACGGTGGGTGACGTGCTGGCGGTGGGCGACTTTGCCACCAAGGACGACCTCTCGAAGGCGACCCCTGGCGATTACGAGGCGGTGAGCAACAAGGCCCTCTCGGCAGTCCAGCCCGCCGACCTCGGCGCGTATGTCAAGAACACCGACGGCGTTGTGACGAACTCGCTCAC
>CAVCXQ010000078.1:0-6086 GCA_963606275.1 uncultured Muribaculaceae bacterium
GCGAGGCCTGGTCGACCGTCGTCTCGCCCTCGTAGACTTCGCCGTCCGCCGGCACCGCCATGCCGGGCAGGACCTCGACGGGGTCGCCGACGGCGAGGTCCTCGACCGCGACGTCCTTGAAGAAGATGCCCTGGGCGTTGCATTTCGGGCAGGTAATCACCTTGCGGGCGGTCTGCGGGACGAGCGCGACGAGCTTGTGGAGTCCGCGCCGGGCGCGGTTGACCGTCCAGCGCTCGAGCTTCTCTCCGAGGGCCATGATGAAGGCGACCTCGCCGGCCGCGAAGAGCTGGCCGATGCAGACGCAGGCGACCATGGCGGACGTTATGAGCAGCGCGGCGCGGATTCGCCGTTCGAGAACGACGGCCTCGACGGCTTCCTTGAGGACAGGAAGTCCGCAAACGACGAGCGGAATCCACGCGGGGTTGAAGACTTCCGCCCAGTGGCGGAGCGCACCCTCGGTCGCCGCGCCGGCGGCGCCGGCGCCGGCGCCGCAGCCGTGTCCGACGAGGACGAAGCTCGCGACGAGCCCGAGCGCGCTCAGGACGAGGAACGGCCAGCCTTCCAGGCGTTCGAAGAATGCGTCGACCTTCTCCCAGAGGCCGCCGGACACCCTCGCCTCGGCCTTCGCCTCCTTGCTGGCTCCGCAGCAGCTGCCCATCGCCCGCCCCCCCCTCACGCCATCTTGCTGAAGTTCTCGAGGGCGTAGGCGAAGCGGTTGATCGTCGCCTCGGCGTCGCCGTTCTGGATGCCGTCGCGGACGCAGTGGCGGAGGTGCCCGTTGATGAGCATGAGCGCGACCTTGTGGAGGGCCCCGTTGATGGCGCTGATCTGGATGAGGACGTCCTCGCACGGCGCGTCCTCGCCGATCATCTTGATGACGCCGTTCAGCTGCCCGGTGAGCCTTCTCATCCGCGTCTGCAGCGCGGCCACGTCGCTTACGCACTTCTTCATGTTCCGTTCTCCTTCTTCAGTCGTTGAAAGGGCGTGTAGTATACTATACCATTGTATGGTATGTCAAGCGGCCTCGTTCCGCCCTTGCGGCTGCCCTGGCGCGCTGGTCGCGGGGCCGGCCGCAGCGTCGCCGTCCGCAGCGCGGATTTTTGCTATAATACCGCCCTATGGCTATCAGAATCCTTGGAACGGGGAGCTACCTGCCTCCGAAGGTGGTGACGAACGAGGACATCGCCGCGACGCTCGACACGTCCGACGAGTGGATCTTCTCGCACACCGGCATCCACGCGCGTCACATCGCCGAGGAGGGCGAGACGACCTCCACGATGGCGGCGAAGGCGGCCCACGCCGCCCTGGCGTCCGCCGGCGTCGCGCCGGAGGAGATCGGGCTGATCGTGATGGCGACCTCGACCCCCGACTACAACACGTTTCCGTCCACGGCCTGCCTGGTTCAGGGGCTGCTCGGCTGCTCGAACGCCGGCGGCTACGACCTGATCGCGGCGTGCTCGGGCTTCGTCTACGCGCTGGAGCAGGCGCGAGGGTGGCTCTGCCTCAACCCCGGGCGCAAGGCGCTCGTCGTCGGCGCGGAGTGCCTGACGCGCATCGTGGACTGGAAGGACCGCAGCTCCTGCATCCTCTTCGGCGACGGCGCCGGCGCGGTCGTCGTCGGCAGCGACGCGTCCGCGGCGGGCGAGGACGCCGCCGCGTCGACGGCGAAGACCATCCTCGGGGCGGACGGCTCGGGGCGCCACTTCATCCAGCGCACCGGCGGGACGATGACCTCGTTCCCGCTCGACCCTAAGACGGGGATCCCGGTCACGCCGCCGCCGACGACCTCGACGCTCTCGCTGATGGGGCACGACGTGTTCATGTTCGCGGTCAAGACGATGTCGCGGGTGGCGGAGGAGCTGTGCGCGGCGAAGGGCGTGGAGCCCGCGTCGCTCGGGCGGATCTTCGCGCACCAGGCGAACGGACGCATCATCGAGGCGTGCGCGCGGCGCATGAAGCTGCCGCTGGAGAAGTTCTGGCTGAACATCGCGGACACCGCCAACACGTCGGCGGCGTCCATCCCGATCTCGCTCGACCAGGCGGTGCGCTCCGGCGAGCTGAAGGACGGCATGGACGTCGTCCTGGTCGGCTTCGGCGCGGGCCTCACCTACGCCGGGACCTACATGACCTGGCCGTGCCTGTGATGGCGGAGGACAAGAGAGTTTAAACGAAAACAAGCAAGGAAGACGACAGATGAAGAAAGTCATGATCACCGGGCTCGGGATGCTCTGCGCCAACGGCAACGGGAAGGCCGCGGCCTGGTCCGCGTTCAAGGCGGGGACGCCGGGCATCGGGCGCATCACCCACTTCGACGCCTCCCGCTGCACCTCGCAGGTCGCCGCCGAGGTCAAGGACTTCCAGGCGTACGCGATCGACGGCGGCCTCGTCGACCGCCGCGAGGCGCGGCACATGGCGCGATTCTCGCAGTTCGCGGTGGCGACGGCGGTCGAGGCGTGGCGCGACGCCGGCTTCACCGACGGGGCGAAGCCGGACATGGAGCGCGTCGGCGTCATCTTCGGCAACGGCATCGGCGGCATCGACGTCACCGGCGACAACTACAAGAAGCTCTTCGACTTCGGGCCCGACCGCGTCTCGCCGCTCGCGATCCCGGAGCTGATCCCGAACGAGGCGGCCGGGAACGTCTCCATCGCGCTCGGCGCGAAGGGCCCGTCGCAGGTCGTGGTCACGGCGTGCGCGTCGTCCACGGACGCGCTCGGGATGTCGCTGGACATGATCCGCGCCGGCCGCGCCGACGTCGTGGTCGCCGGCGGCACGGAGGCCGTCATCAACGAGTTCGCCATCGGCGGCTTCATGAAGATGAAGGCGCTCTCGACGCACTACAACGACACGCCGGAGACGAGCTGCCGTCCGTTCACCAAGGGCCGCGACGGCTTCGTCATGGGCGAGGGCGCGGCGGTGCTGATTCTTGAGAGCGAGGAGCACGCGAAGGCCCGCGGGGCGCGCGTCTACGCCGAGCTCGCCGGCTACGGCGCGACGTGCGACGCCTACCACATCACCGCCCCCGACCCGACCGGCGACGGCGCGGTCAAGGCGATCGAGATCGCCCTCAGAGACGCCGGCGTCACCGACAAGTCGACGGTCGACTACATCAACGCCCACGGCACCTCCACCCACCTCAACGACCAGATGGAGACCAAGGCGTTCAAGACCGTCTTCGGCGAGGAGGGCGCGAGGAAGATCAACGTCTCGTCCACCAAGTCGATGCACGGCCACCTGCTCGGCGCCACCGGCGCGATGGAGGCCGCGATCACCGCGCTCGCCATCCAGGAGGGCTTCGTCCCGCCCACCATCAACTACGACGAGCCCGACCTCGACGTCGACGTCGCGAAGGGCGAGACTCCGCTAGACCTCAACTACACCCCGAACAAGGGCGTCAAGCGCGACATCCGCGTCGCCATCTCCACCTCGCTCGGCTTCGGCGGGCACAACGGCGTCCTGGTGCTGAAAAAAATAATCGAATAATCGAATAATTGAATAATCGAATTAGAGCATTAGCGAATTGGCGAATTAGCGAATTAGAGAATTAGCGAATTAGAGAATGATGGGGTTGGTGGGTTATGGAAATGCCTAGGTTCAAGAACGTCTACGACAAGGCCGGCATGGAGGTGCTGCCGCACCGGCCGCCGTTCCTGTTCGTCGACCGCCTGTGGTCGGCGGACGAGACCGGCGCCGTCGGCGAATACACCTACACGCTGGAGAAGAACGACTTCTTCAAGGGGCACTTCCCGGACTTCCCGGTGGTGCCCGGCGTGGTGCTGGTCGAGTCGATGGCCCAGGTCGCCGGCGCCGGCGTGATCGCCCGCGGCATCCTCGGCGCGGGCGCGTCCTTCCTGCTCGCGTCCGTCACCGACGCGCGCTTCCGCCACCCGTTCCGCCCCGGCGACAGGCTCGTCACCGTCTGCGAGATCGTCCGCGAGCGCCTGCCGCTCGGCGTCTACCGCTTCAAGGGCTATCGCAACGGCGAGCCGGAGGAGAACGGACTTCCGGCGGTCGAGTGCTCGGTCAAGTGCATGCTCGGAGGCGGACGGTGATCCGCGTCGTCGGCGCAGCTGACCGCCGCCTCGCGGCGTTCAACGCCCGTCCCGCGTTCCCGGAGGAAGCGGAGAAGGCGGCGGCGTCCGCTCTCGCCGACGTCCGCAAGCGCGGCGACCGCGCCGTCCTCGACCTGGTCGCGAAGTTCGAGGGCTTCAAGGCAAAGGGCGCGAAGGACCTTCGCGTCGACCTCGCGGCGGTGTCCGAGAAGGGCATCGACCCGGCGGTCGTCCGCGCCGTCAAGGACGCGCACCGCCGCGTCCTCGCGTTCTCGAAGGCGTCGCTCCGCCGCGACTGGAAGATGAAGACGCCGCGCGGCGGCTCGGCCGGCGAGTTCTTCTCTCCGATGGACCGCGTCGGAGTCTACGTGCCCGGCGGCACCGCGCCGCTCGCGTCGACTTCGGTGATGACGGTCACGCTCGCGAAGGCGGCCGGCGTGAAGGAGATCGTCGCCTGCACGCCCGCCGGCAGGGACGGCAAGGTTAACCCCGTTTTGCTCTTCGCGCTCAAGCTCGCCGGCGCGACGGAAGTCTACCGCGTCGGCGGCATCCAGGCGGTCGGCATGATGGCCTTCGGCACGAAGTCGTGCCGCAAGGTGCAGAAGATCGCGGGCCCCGGCAACGCCTTCGTGACCGCCGCCAAGCGCCAGGTCTACGGCTACGTCGCCATCGACCAGGTCGCCGGCCCGAGCGAGATCGCCGTCCTGACCGACGGCTCGGTGGACGTCCGCTGGATCGCCGCCGACCTGCTCAGCCAGGCCGAGCACGGCTCCGGCTACGAGAAGTCGCTCTGCGTCTGCACGTCCGCCACGTTCGCGGAGGAGGTGCGCCGCGAGGTGCTCGCGCAGGCGAAGACGCTCTCGCGCCGCGCGCTCGTCCAGCGCGTGATCGACCGCGGCGGAATCCTGGTCGTCGTCGCGAAGGACGTCGCCGAGGGGCTTGAGGTCGTCAACCGCTTCGCGCCGGAGCATTTCGAGATCATGACGAAGGACGCGCTCAAGGTGATGCGGGGAGTCCGCGCCGCCGGCGCGGTATTCGCGGGCGCGTGGACGCCGGAGAGCGCGGGCGACTTCGTGGCCGGCCCGTCGCACGTGCTGCCGACGGGCGGGGCGGCGAACATGTTCAGCGGCCTCACGCCGGACGACTTCCGCCGCCGCCACAGCTTCGTCGCCTTCACCAGGGCCGACCTCGCCGAGACCAGGGCGACCATCGAGGCGTTCGCGAAGGTCGAGGGCCTCGACGGACACGGCCGCGCCGCGTCCGTCCGCTTCGCCTGACGCTCCCCGCCCCGCCAATGGAACTCTTGCAAGATTTTGTTGGAGTCGCCTCGCATCAGCTTGACGCCACGCCTACCAACTGTTTTTTACTACGGAAGGCGCGGAAGTCTGCGGAAGCAAACGGAACCGTCCAACCCAACCGCCGAAGACGAATGCGGCCGATTATACGATTTCTCGCCCACTCACGATCAAGGGCGTTCTGTCGAGTTTATCAGAGAATGGGCGAGAAACCTAAATCGGCCGCGCCTCGGTTTGAAGAGTTAAGAACGGAACTTGTCAGCCAGTCTCTGCGCGATGGCATAGATTTGAACACAGAGTCACAGAGGCACGGAGGCACAGAGACAAAGAGCTGTCGTGCAGGTGGCGACGACTTCTCTGTGCCTCTGTGTCTTTGTGCCTCTGTGTTAAAGAAACGGTTCCGCTCACACTCTTTCGCCCGAAGTGTGGCCGATTTAGGTTTCTCGCCCAACGCCACAGAATGCCAACATGAAGCCCAAGAGCGCGAGTGGGCGAGAAATCGTATAATCGGCCACGTGTAACGTGACGCGGATCGATCAGGGACGTTCATTCCGTTCTTTCCGATCCCTTCCGTGCCTTCCGTAGTAAGAAACAACAGTGCGAGACAACACTTCCACTAAAGATTTCGGAGAAGCGCCAATGGCCACGCAGACGACAACCCCGGAGATCCTCGCCCCGGCCGGGGACTTCACCTGCCTCCAGGCCGCGCTCGACGCCGGCGCCGACGCCGTCTACTTCG
>CAVCXQ010000079.1:0-6037 GCA_963606275.1 uncultured Muribaculaceae bacterium
TTTCAGCCATCGCCCAGCAGTTCCAGGAGGCGGGACTCGCCGATGACCTCCGTGCCGAGGGCGCGCGCCTTCTCGGTCTTCGTCGCGCCGACGTTCGCGCCGGCGATGAGATAGCGCGTCTTCGACGACACCGAGGACTGCACGATGCCGCCGGCCGCCGCGATCCTCCGCGCATACTCCTCGCGCGGACGCGACAAGGTGCCGGTCAGGACGCAGCCGACGCCGGCGAGCGGCCCGTCCGTCCGCGCCGCCGCCGTCCGCTCCCGCTCCGGGTCGACGCCCATCTCCGCCAGCCGCGCCGCGAAGCGGCGTCCGTAGTCGCTGTCGAAGAACGCCAGCACCGCGCGCGCCGCCTCCGCCTTGATCTTCAGCACCTTCCGCGCCGCGCCCTTCAGCGCGTCGTTGGCGACGACCGCCCTCAGCGTCGCCGAGCCGGGAAGGTCGGACATCCTCCCGTGCTCCGCCGCGACGTCCTTCGCCACCGTCACCCCGACGTTCGGGATGCCGATCGCGTAGAGCCAGCGGTGAAGCGGCAGCGACTTCGCCGCGTCGAGAGCCCGCTTCACCGTCGCCGCGTTGCGTCCGAACCGGTGCCCAGAGACGTCCAGCGCCGCAAGGTCCGCCTCGCTCAGCGAGAACAGGTCGAGCGGGTCGGAGATCATGCCCTTCGCCACGAGCGCGTCCACGACGGTCTCGCCGAGGGCCCGCACGTCGAGGGCCCCGCGGGAGGCGAAGTGCTCGACGCGCCTGGCGAGCTGCGCAGGGCATCCGGGGCTGACGCACCTGACGGCGACCTCGCCCGGCTCGCGCTCCACAGGCCCGCCGCACACCGGGCATGACGTCGGCATCTCGAACGCCCTCTCCGCGCCCGTGCGCTTCTCGACGATCACGGAGTTGATCGCAGGGATGACGTCGCCGGCCTTGACCAGCCAGACGTGGTCGCCGACGCGAATGTCCTGCCGCGCGATCTGCTCGGCGTTGTGGAGCGTCGCCCGCGAGATCGTCGACCCGGCGAGCGGCGTCGGACGCAGCTCCGCGACCGGCGTCAGCACGCCCGTGCGCCCGACCTGCACCGTGATCGCCTCGACCACCGTCTCCGCGCGCTCCGGCTCGTATTTGTAGGCCCGCGCCCAGCGGGGGCCGTGCGCCGTCGCCCCAAGCGCCGCGTAGAGGCTCCGCTCGTCGAGCTTCACCACCGCGCCGTCGATCTCGAAGCGGAACGAATGCCGCAGCCCCTGGAGCTCGTCGATCGCCGCGAACACCTCGTCGATCGTCGCGCACCGCCGCGACCACGGCGCGACCGGGAAGCCCCAGGACTTGAACGCGGCGATCATCTCGCCATGCGTCGCGAATCCGTCGCACCCGACGCCGCCGGCGTTGTAGACGACGACGTCGAGGGGACGCGACGCAGTCACTTTCGCGTCCAGCTGCTTGAGCGAGCCGGCGCAGGCGTTGCGCGGGTTGGCGAACTCCTCCAGCCCAGCCTCCGACTGCCGGCGGTTCAGCTCGACGAACCCCTCGCGGGTCATGTATGCCTCGCCGCGCACCTCCAGGTCTCGCGGCGCCTCGGGCGGAAGTTCCTTCGGCACGGACGCGATCGTCAGCGCGTTCGCCGTGATGTCGTCCCCGACCGTCCCGTTGCCGCGCGTCGCCGCGCAGGCGAGGCGTCCGTCGCGGTAGCGCAGCGAGAGCGACACCCCGTCGACCTTCGGCTCCACCACGTAGGTGAAGGAGGGGGAATGGGGAATGGGGAATAGGGAATGGGGAATGGGGGATGAAAGCTGTGAACGCACGAACGCGTCGAACTCGGCGAGCTCGCCCTTGGCGTGCGTCTTGTCGAGCGACTGCATCGGCGGGTCGTGGACGACCTTGGCGAAGCCCTCCGTGACGCCGCCGGCGACGTTGCGCACCGGCGAGGACGCGTCGCGGAGCTCGGGGTGCTCGTCCTCCAGACGCAGCAGCTCCGCCTCCCAGAGGTCGTAGTCGCGGTCGCCGACCGTCGGCTGGTGGAGGTCGTAGTAGTCGCGGTTGGCCTTCTCGATCAGCCGCCGAAGCTCTGCGGCGCGAGCGCGCGCCTCTTCCGCCGTCATCGTCATCGTCCGCCTCCCTCCGCCGGCTCGCGCAGCGACTTCAGCAGCGCGATCTCGTCGCGGTAGCCCTGGAGGTCGCAAGGCGTCTCCAGGTAGAACGGAAGCCCCCGCAGCCTCGGATGGTTCACGATGCGCCGGAACGCCTCCAGCCCGATCTTCCCCTTGCCGATCTTCGCGTGGCGGTCCTTGCGGGAGCCGCGGGCGTTCATGGAGTCGTTGAGGTGCACCGCGCGCAGGCGCTCCAGCCCGACGGCGCGGTCGAACTCCGCGAGGACGCCGTCCAGGTCGTCGACGACGTCGTATCCGCCGTCCCAGACGTGGCAGGTGTCGAGGCAGACGCCGAGGCGCTCGCCGGCGGACGGCAGCTCGGCGGCGGTCGCGTCGATTATCCGGCGCACCTCCTCGAACGTCCCGCCTAGCTCGCTGCCCTTGCCGGCCATGGTCTCTATGAGGACGTCCGGGCCGTCCGCGCCCTCCGGCCGCGGGGACTTGGCGAGGACGCGCGCGAGCATCGACGAGACGAGCGCGACGCCGGCGTCCGCGCCCTGGCCGACGTGGCTGCCGGGATGGAAGTTGTAGAGCGCGCCGGGCGTCAACGAGAGCCGCCGCAGGTCGTCCGCCATCGTCCGCTCGGCGAAGTCGCGGACTCTCTGCTCGGAGCCGGCGGCGTTGAGGGTGTATGGCGCGTGGGCGAGGATCGGACCCACGCCGCGCTCGGCGGCGTAGGCGCGGAACGCCGCGACGTCGTCCGGGTCGATGGGCTTCGCCGCGCCGCCGCGCGGGTTGCGGGTGAAGAACTGGAACACGTTCGCGCCGATCGAGACGGCGGTCTGCGCCATCGCGAGATAGCCGCCGGACGAGCTCAGATGGCATCCGACCTTCATGTCACTATCCATTCCTTACGCTCCTTGTAGAATGCTTTGCATGAACGGCTCGCTGCGGGCGGCAGTCCTCTCCGAGGTTTTGCGCCGACCCCCGCCGGCAGGCAACGAAAAATAAACTCCGAGGCTAACAAACGGCTCCGGCTACCGCCTCCGCTTGCTTCGCGCGATTCAGCCAGATCCTGACGGTGAAGATGTCCTGTCTCACACGGAGGCACGGAGGCACGGAGCCTATTCGAGACGACCGCATCGCGGGCGATTCCTGCGGAGCGGGCGGAGGCGGTAGCCGAAGCTCTTTGCTGCCCCTCGGAGTTGAATTCTTGCGGGCGGCCGAGGACGTCCGCCCCTACCGGCGGGACGTCGGTCGCCAGCGGCGGTAGGGCGCGATGACCCCATCGCGCCGTCGCCTGACGGGACGGCGGCATGAGGTCATGCCGCCCTACCAAGCCCGCACCAGGCACTAAGCACAAGGCACTAGGCACTACATCTCCGTGCCTCCGTGCCTCCGTGTGAGACAAAATCGCCGCCACCGAGATCACTCCCCCCTCGTCTCGCCTGACCTCGTCTCGTCGAGTATCTTCTGCGCGGCGTCGACGAGCGGCTTGTCCGCGAAGAGCGAGACGACGACCGTGGCGTATCCGCGCGCCGCCTTCGCGTCGCCCTTCGCCTGCGCGTTCCGCGCCAGCGCGAGATACGCCTCGCCGCGCGCCGCCGGGCTGCCGGCGTTGAGCCTGACCGCCTCCTTCAGCGTCGCCTCCGCCGCGTCGTGCTCGCCGGCGCGGACCTCCAGCCGTCCGAGCGCCAGCGACGCGCGCGCCGCCGCCTCGGTCTTCGCCGGCTCCGCCATCGCCTTGCGGTAGGCGGCGACCGCCGCCGTGTAGGACTCCCGCGCCTCCTCGCGGCGGCCGAGCATCTCCCAGCCGACCTGGCGCCACTCCGGCGACTTCTGCTCCGTCAGCGACTTCGCGCACGTCGCCGCCTCGTCGCCGCCGAGCAGCTCGCCCACCTCGCGCGCCTTTTCCGCGCTCATCCGCGCGCACGCCCCCTCGCGCACCAGGGCCGCATACGCCGCCTTCGCCTCCGCGACGCGCCCGCCGCGCATGTCGTCGTCCGCCACCAGGAGCCGCGCCTCGCGCGACTCGTCAAGCCCGAGAGCCCCCTTCAGAGCCTCGCGGAGAAAGCCCGCGCCCTCCGCCTCGTGGCCGATGCGCGTCGCCGCGACGCCGCGCCAGTAGAGCGCAAGAGTCCGCCGTTCGTCCGAAAGCCCTCCCGCCGCCAGCGCCTCCGCAAGGCGTATCTCGCACTTCGCCCAGTCGCCCGCGCGAGCGGCGGACATCCCCTGCGCGAACAGCGCCTGCGCGGCCTCCGGGGTCTTCGGATGCTCCTTGACGACGCGAGAGTATTCGGCGTCCGCCTCCGCGACGCGCCCGGCGCTCTCGTACGCCCACGCGAGCACCAGCGCGTCCGCCGGCGTGCCCGCCGCCGCCGCGCGCTTCGCCGCCTCCACCGCCTTCGCCGCGTCCTTCGCCGCGACGGCCGCCGAGAACTCGAGCCTCGCCAGCTGCAGCGAGGCGTCCTTCCGGTAGCGCCCCTCCGGGAAGTCGTCGAGATACCGCCGGAAGAGCGGCGCGGCGTCTCCGCCCGTCTGCGCCGCGCAGCACGCCTTCACGTAGGCGAGGTCGTCGGACTTGCCCTCGCCGCAGGCCGCCGCAGCGTCCGCGTAGCGCCCCTCGGTGTAGTCGCACCAGACGGACAGCGTCTTCGCCTCCTCGGCGTGCCGCCCCTTCGGGAACATCTTGCGGTAGCGGCGGAACAGGCTGCCAGCCTCGCCGTATTTCCTCTCGCGGTAGCTGACGGACGCGGCAAAGAACAGCGCGTCGTCCGCCAGCGGCGTCCCGCCGAACGCGATGCCGAGCAGCACCTCCACGCCCTTGCGGCGCGTCGCCGCGTCGCCCGCCTGCGTGAGGATCGTGCCGCGCCGGAGGTCGGCGTATGGCGCGTACCGCCCCTTCGGGTCGGCCTTGACGCACCGCGCCAGCGCGTCCGCGTCGCCGCCCTCCGCGCCGAGATGGTAGAGCGCGGCGGCGCGGACGGACGCATCCACGCGGTCGCTGTCGAGTGCGGCGAGACGGCGCCGGCGGTCTTCGCCCTTCGCCGCGAGCGCAAGCTGCAGGCGGGCGGACGCCGCGTGGCGCGAGTCCGGGAACTTCTCCGCGATCGCCGCGTAGCGGCGGCCGGCCTCCTCCGCGCGTCCCGTCGCCCGCTCGCACTCCGCCAGGCGGAACTCCAGCTCGTCCGCCGCGACGGAATCCTCGCCGACGAGCGAGCGGTATTCGGCTTCCGCCGCCTTGTAGTCGCCGCGGTTGAAGAGCCGGTCTGCCATCGCCAGCCGGTCGGACGGCAGCACCGCCAGCGCCGCCAGGACTATCGCCTCCAGGATCACGTCATGCCTCCGTCAATGGTCGATCTTGCCCTCCCCGTGCCAGGGGACGAAGTCCGGCACGCGGTCGATCCCGGCGGCGATCCGCTGGCGCACCGCCTCGTAGACGAGGATCGTCGCCGCCGCCGAGACGTTCAGCGAGTCCGCCATGCCCAGCATCGGGATCCGCACCCGCAGGTCGGCCCCGTCCATCCACTTCGCCGTCAGCCCGTACTGCTCCGCGCCGAGCGCGATCGCCACGTTGCCGGTGAGGTCGACCTCGAAGTGCAGCCTCTCCGCGTGCGGCGTCGCCGCGAGCACCCTGAACCCGCGCTCCTTCAGGAACGCAAGGGCCTCGTCGCCCGTCGCCTCCACGATCGGCACCGAGAACATCGTCCCCGTCGATGCGCGGACGACGTTCGGGTTGTGGACGTCTGTCGTGCGGTCGCAGACGATCACCGCCGCGACCTTCGCCGCGTCCGCAGAGCGCAGTATCGTCCCTAGGTTGCCCGGCTTCTCTATCGCCTCGGTCACGATCACCAGCGCGTTCTCCGGCAGCTTCAGGTCCTCCAGCCGCGTCGACACGTGCGGACCGACCATGAGCAGGCCGTCCGGACGCTCCTTGTAGGCGATCTTCTCGAAGCACG
>CAVCXQ010000080.1:0-5924 GCA_963606275.1 uncultured Muribaculaceae bacterium
TGAAGCTCTCGAAGGGCAAGGCCGACCCGAAGCTCGTCGGCCCGCTCGTCGCGAAGAAGCTCGCCGCGCAATAGCCGCCGTCGCCGTGCACGTGGGCGGCGAAGGGTTTTTTGGTATAATGCCGTCCATGAAACGCGCATCAGCGGAGAACTTCGGACGGAGGTGTCGATGGGACGGCCGAGCATAACCATCTGCATGGGCAGCAGCTGCTTCGCCCGCGGGAACGAGCGGAACCTGGAGGCCTGCGAGGCGTTCCTCGCGGCGCGGGGGCTCCGCGACGACGTGGACGTCGAGCTCGGCGCCTCGCTCTGCACCGGCAACTGCGCGCAGGGCCCGGTCGTGGTCGTCGACGGCAAGACCTACCTGAACGTCGACCCAGGCGTGATGAAGGACATCCTGGAAAGGGCCTTCCCGTCATGAACGCGCCAGTCTACACCACCGAGAACGAGTGCCAGGACTGCTACAAGTGCGTCCGGCACTGTCCCGTCAAGGCGATCCGCATCGTCGGCGGCAAGGCGTCCGTCATCCCGGAGGCGTGCGTCGCCTGCGGCCAGTGCGTGAAGGTGTGCCCGGCGCACGCGAAGAAGATCCGCAGCGACCTGGCGCGGCTGAAGGAGCTGCTCGCGTCCGGCGCGAAGCTGTACGCCTCGGTGGCCCCGAGCTTCGCCGGCTACTTCAAGGGCGTGACCGTCGGGCGTCTCGCCGCCGCGCTGCGCAGGCTCGGCTTCGCGGGTACGAGCGAGACGGCGCACGGCGCGGAGTCGGTCAGCGCGCACGTCTCGCGCCTGCTCGCGGAGACCGACTCGCCGCTCGTCATCTCCAGCGCGTGCCCGGCGGCCGTGGACATGGTGCGCAAGTACCTGCCCGGCTACGCGAAGTTCATCTCTCCGCTGCCGTCGCCGGTGCGCGCCCACTGCGGGCTGCTGCGCGAGGCGTTCGGGGCGGACGCGAAGGTGGTGTTCTTCGGGCCGTGCGCGGCGAAGAAGAACGAGGCCGACCGCAATCCCGGCCAGCTCGCGCTCGCCTGCGTGTTCCCCGCGCTGGAGCGCCTCCTGGAGGAGCGCGGCATTTCGCTCGCGCCCGACGGCGAGGAGGACGAGCTCGCGCTTGGCCCCGCCGAGGAGGGGCGGTTCTACTCGGTCGAAGGCGGCATGAACGACACCATCCGCGACGGAAGCGCAAACGTCCGCTACGTCTCGGTGTCGGGGCTGGACAATCTCAGGCGGGTGCTGGGCGAGCTGCCGCGCGAGCTCCGCAGCGGCGCGGCGCCGGCCGCGCGCAAGATCTTCGTGGAGGCGCTCGCCTGCCCGGGCGGATGCGTGAACGGGCCGGCGATGCCGGCGGACGGCGGCTCTCTCGCCACGCTCTTCGCCACCGACGCGGAGTCCCCGATCCAGACGAGCGCCGGGCGGTGCTTCGCCCACTGCGGGACGGCGGCGTATCCGCCGGAGCCGGTGCGCGAGGATGAGCCGGACGAGGCGACGATGGCGCAGGCCCTCGCGCGCGTCGGCAAGACCTCGAAGGCGGACGAGCTCAACTGCGGGGCGTGCGGATACGAGACCTGCCGCGCCTTCGCCCGCGCCCTCATCGCCGGCAAGGCAGAGGAGGCGCAGTGCCACACCTTCCTCAAGCGCAACTTCCAGCGGACGTCGAACGCGCTGATCAAGTACATCCCGGCCGGCGTGGTCATCGTCGACGGGCGCGGGCTGGTGACGGAGTGCAACCGGCAGTTCGCGGAGATGTGCGGCGAGACGGGGGTGTTCGACGCGCTCGGCAGCCTCGACGGCATCGCCTGCGACGCGCTCATGGGCGAGTTCTCCGACCTCTTCGCAGGGGCGCTCGAACACGGCAGCGAGACCGTCAAGTACCGCCAGCCGTGGAAGGGCAGGCTCGTCACCGTCAGCGTCTTTCCGATCGCCAAGGGCGAGTTCGCCGGCGCGGTCGTCCAGGACGTCACCCAGAACGAGGGCCGCCGCGAGGAGATCGCCGCCAAGGCCCGCGAGGTCATCGCGAAGAACGTCTACACCGTCCAGCAGGTCGCGCGTCTCTTCGGCGAGCACATCGCCGAGACCGAGATCATGCTCAACGAGATCGCCGGGGCCTACGAGTCCCACACCGAGGGCAAGCGGCTGCGCGAGGCGGACAACGGCGACTACCTGAACGGCTAGGGGAGGCTTTCGCGATGGATGGGAAAGAGGGGTTCTTCGTCATCGACCGGCTGGAGGCGCTCGGCCGCTGGGCGTCGCTCGGCGAGCGGTTCGCGGCCGCGGCGCGCTTTCTCGCCGCGGGCGGACTTGACGCGCTCTCGCCAGGCCGGCACGCGATTTCCGGAGAGGACGTCTTCGTCAACTGCGACCTGGCGCGCTACGTGCCGCGCGGCGAGCGGCGCTTCGAGCTGCACCGCCGGTTCCTCGACGTCCACGTGCCGCTGACCTGCGACGAGCTCGTCGGGCTGGCGCCGGCGGACGGCGCGGACTCCGTCGCCGGCTTCGACGACGGGCGGGACGTCGGCTTCGCGGACTCCGCGCCCGGCGAGGTGTGGCGCGTCGTCCCGGTCGGGTCGTTCTGCATCGTCTGGCCGGGGGCGTGCTGGCACGCGCCGGCCGTTTCGCCCGACGGCGTCGCCGTCGACGCGCGGAAGCTGGTCGTGAAAGTCCTGGCATAGCGCCGTCCTGACGCCGTCGCAGGAGAAGGCCTCGGCGTCGTTGGCGACGGACGGGCTGTCGATCTGGATCTTCGAACTCAAGCAGGACAAGCCGGCCGACGAGGGGCTGAAGCAGATCCGCGAGCGCGGCTACGCCGAGCCGTATCGGGCGCGGGGGTTGCCGATCTACGCCATCGGCCTCGGCTTCGACTCCAAGACGCGCCAGTTCGTCGAGGGGAAGGTCGAGAAAGTCTGACCCAAGGCAAGCATGAGGAGAAAAAACTTGCCAGAGCCGCTATTTCGGCTCGAACGGCAGGTCGGTGAGTAGTGACGCATTACGGATGCGCCGCGCCAATCTACGGTTTTGTCAGCGTCCGCAGCATTTCTTGAACTTCAGTCCGGAGCCGCACGGACACGGGTCGTTGCGTCCGACGTTCCTGAACAGAGCCTCCCTCGCTGCAGCCGCTTCGCGAGCCTTCAGAGTCTCGGCCGACCGGCCAACCTCATTGCGGAGACGCTCCGTCAGTTCCGCTTTCGACGGCCCGCGCAGAAACGCCTCGCGCTCCGCCGGATCGTCGTATCCCCACTCGGCGATCCGCCAGTCCGTGTCGTCTGTGACCTCGTCTTCGGACTTGATCGTGCAGTTCTTCAGCAGCTCGGTGAACTCTTCCAGTCCCGGCACGCCGCCGATGTCATCCATCGCGTTCGTGCCGACGGTCTCGACGCAGGCGATCTCGTCGTCTTTCGTGTTCGCCATGCGCGTGACGGCAACCACCCATCCGTCGCCGTAGTCATAGGCGTAGAGGATCTTCGCCCCCGTCCTGGTCAGGACGTCCTCGACGAAGGCTTCGTCCGGGTCCAGCATGCCGCGCATATCCATGTCGAGACGTCCGCCCATCGGGTCGCGTCCCGTGTTCCACTCGCGTCCGTCCCGGCTCTGGAAGTTCCAGAGATGTCCGTGATCGAATCCGAACATCGCCTGGATGACGTCGTGCAGGTCCGTGAGGGAGAGTTTCGGCGGCACGGTGACCACGCGCTTGATCTCCGTCCACTTCAGTTCCAGCTTGAGTTTGATGGCCATTTTCAGTTTCTCCTGTTTTCTCCATGATGGAAATCAATGCCCGTCTCGGAAGGTTTCGCACCATCCTTCTCGACTTGCGCGAGAATCGCCGAGGCGGGCGTGACGAGGCGCGAGAACGCGAAGAGCGACTTGCCCAGGTCCTTGAGCGACGCCCCGACGTGGTAGACGGCCGAGTCGGCGATGAGAAACCGGTCGTGCGCTCCGCGATAGGGCTTGACCGCGATCGGCGCATACTGCTCGTTGTGCCGCCGCACGTCAAGCGCGAGCCTCTTCGAGTAGTGCTTCGTGTAGACCGTGCACGCCACCCCGGCCCCGCGCTTGTCGAGCATCGTGAGCACGGTGTCGTCGATCCAGTTGTCGATGAGGACGAGCGACTTCCGCGCCGAGCGGACGATCTTCAGCGCGACGTCGTAGGCGTCCTTGATCTGCCCCTCGAAGAGGACGCCCTCGACGGGCGGCAGGGCGGTCTTGACGAAGAACCCGACCTGCTCCTTCAGCTCGATCACGTCACGCTCGGTCTTTGCCAGCCGCCGGTCGACCTTGTCCTCCAGCTGGTTCAGCCGCTCGTTGACGGCATAGCCGCGCAGAAGATACTCTTTGAGGACTTTCGTCGCCCAGATTCGGAACTGCGTCGCCAGAACCGAGTTCACGCGATAGCCAACGGCTATGATGGCGTCGAGGTTGTAGAAACGCACGAGATGCGTTTGAGTCTTGCCGACGAGGGCGCCGTGCGAAGTGGTCGTTTCCATTTTGGAAACAACCTGATCCTCCCGCAGTTCCTTCGTTGCAAAGATGTTCTTCAGGTGCTTGCTGATGGCGGCCTTCTGAACGCCGAACAGGTCGGCGATCTTCTGCTGGGTCAGCCAGATGCTCTCGTCATGAAGGTCGACCTCCAGCCGGACGCTTCCGTTCGGCTGGTAGACGACGATTTCGTTCTTGGTCCCGGCTTCGCTCATTCGCCTGTCTCTTGTCCCTCATGTCCCTGGAGTCCCTCATGCCGCCCAGGTTCATCGCGGTCGCGCGGGACGCGCGACCCTACCACGCCCGACGGCGCGTCGAGGACGCCGCGCCCTACCACGCCTACGCACTTCTCCTCTTCTCCACTTTTCAACTTCTCCACTTTCTCGGCATACAGCCGGAAGAGGTGGGCGACGATCTCGGGCTCGGGCGTGTCGGGGGAGAGGCCGTAGGCGGCGAGGACGGCGCGGTCGTTCGCCGCGTGCGCCGCCCGGAGGTCGGGCGGCATCGTCAGCGGGTCGTAGAGGTCGGCGAGCGACGAGCCGGGATAGCGCGCGCGGGCGGAGAGTATCGATTGGGCCGTTTGGGAAATAATCGAATAATCGAATAATCGAATAGTCGAATCGCGGTTGCTTCGGCGTTCTTCTTCTGCCGCTCGTCCCTCGCGTCCCTCATGTCCCTGAAGTCCCTCACGCCGCCCTTCAGAACAAGACGCCGCAGCTTCCCCCGATTCGATTATTCGATTATTCGATAATTCGATTATTTCTTCCGTGGGCCACGGGAAGTTGTTGTAGACCACCGCCGCCGAATAGCGGTAGTCGCTCTTCAGCCGCCCGGCCACCGCGCGCATCCACGCCATGTGCACGGACGACGTCATCACGCCGAAATGGTAAGGCGTCGCGTGTGGCAGCACGAGCATCGTGTTCGCGGCGATGACGCCGGGCGAGAGGAAGCCGATCGGAATGTAGTCGCGGCGTTCGCTCGACACCTCCGGCAGGGCGAGGTAGTTGCCGTCGAGCGGCGGCGCGGAGAAGAAGAGGTAGGGCGTGTCCGCCATCTTCCGCGTCGGCGCGGCGGAGCTCTTCAGGCGCATCTCGCGGACGGCCGCGAGGCGGCGCATGACCTCCTTCGAGCGGCGGTAGACGGACGGCGGAACGTCCTTCAGCCAGAGGCACCAGCGCACTTCGTCCGAGTTGATGAAGTCCTTCGCGCCGACGTAGCGGCGGATGCAGTCCACGAGCGCGGGCTCGGCCGCGAGGATCTCGTCGCGCTCGGCTGGCGAGAGGATGAGGTTGCCGCCGTCGGAGGGCTTGCAGCCGTAGGTCATCTTCGGCACGTCGCAGAGCGGCGTCCCTCGGCTTTCGATGAAGACCGTCGGCGCGTCGATGAGGTAGGGGCAGACGTTTGCGGCGGCGTGCGCCGTCCCGTCGGAGGAGTAGATGGTCTTTGTTTCTGGTTTTT
>CAVCXQ010000081.1:0-5918 GCA_963606275.1 uncultured Muribaculaceae bacterium
GCGAAGGCGATGCTCGAGCTCCTCGAGGGCTAGCCTCGCCTGTCCGGATGACACGTACAGACGCCCCCTGTCGAGTGTCGAGACCCGCACTTGACGGCGGGGCGGCGAAAGTGTAAACTACCCATTGTTTTTCACTACATACCAGGAGAAGCTAAAGATGAAGAAGTTCATGAGGTTCGGTTTCATGTCCGTTGCGCTGGCCGCGGTCGCCCCGGCGTTCGCCGCGGAGGAGGAGGTCGCCGAGGAGGGCGCGATCGGCTGGACTCCGTTCGCCATCGGCATCGCCTCGCCGGTGCAGATCCCGTGGGGGATGGCGCGCTGGGACGTCTTCGGCCTCGACCTCAACCTCCTCTACTCCGACGCGCCTAAGATGTACGGCCTCGGGATTGGCGGACTGGCGATGCGCACCCGCGAAGACCTCTACGGCGCCCAGCTCTCCGGATGCTGCAACTGGAACGAGAAGGACGTCTACGGCCTCCGCGCGACCCTTGGCGCGAACGTGACGTTCGGCGAGACCCGCGGCGTCGACCTTGGCGGCTTCGCCTACCGCACCGGCGAGATGCGCGGCGTCGACGTCGAGTTCGTCGGCTGCTACCAGCAGGCGGACTTCTGGGGCGTCCAGGTCGGCGGCCTCGTGAACTTCTCGACCGAGCAGACCTACGGCGCCAACCTCGCCATCGGCGGCAACATCTCGCGCGTCGCCTACGGTCTCGAGATGGGCGTGGTCTTCAACTTCACCGACGAGCTGCACGGCTGCCAGGTCGGTCTCGTCAACTACGCGCGCGAGTGCCCGTGGGGCTTCCAGATCGGCCTGGTGAACATCATCCTTGACAACAAGATCAAGGTCCTCCCGATCGTCAACGCCTACTTCTGATCGCGAGGCGGACGGCAGTGGCGAAGGCAAGCCCGTATCTGAAGAAGGCGGCGAAGGCGCCGGCGGGGGCCGCCGCGTCCGCCGCCGACCGCCGCAAGCACGGCCTCGGCCGCCGCGTCGACTTCGGCGGCGCCGGGGTCGGCGGCCTCCTCGGCGCGGCGCCCGCGCCGGTCGCCGCGCCAGGCCAGCCGTTCGAGCTCAAGATCGCCGACATCGCCCGCTCGCCGTTCCAGCCGCGCCGCGAGTTCCGCGAGGAGGAGCTCAGGGAGCTCGCCGAGTCCCTCAAGAGCAGCGGGCTCGTCCAGCCGCCGACAGTGCGCCGCAACGCGCAGGGCCGCTACGAGCTGATCGCCGGCGAGAGACGTCTCCGCGCCGCCCAGCTCGCCGGCTGGGAGAAGGTCCGCGTCACCCTCGTCGAGGCCGACGACCAGGCAGCCGCCGTCATGACGACGACGGAGAACCTCCAGCGCGAGGACCTGAACCCGATCGAGGAAGCCCTCTCCTACAGCACCCTGCAGGACCGTTTCGGGCTCACCCAGGCTGAGGTCGCCGAGAAGGTCGGCAAGGGACGCGCCACCGTCGCCAACGCCACGCGCCTCCTTGAGCTGCCGGAGGAAGTCCGCCAGCTCGTCGCCGAGCGTCTGCTCTCCGCCGGCCACGCCAAGGTCCTGCTTTCCGTCGAGGACGAGAAGACCAAAGTCCTGCTCGCCCGCGACTGCGTGACCGACCAGCTCACCGTCCGCGCCCTCGAGAGGCGCGTGGCGCGTCTCCGCGAGCCGGTCGTCGCCAAGGACAGCGGCGTCCCGGACATGCCGGAGCACTATGTCCGCAGCCTCGTCGACAAGCTGAAGAAGCACCTCGGCTGCGCCGTCCGCCTCAGCCCCGGCGTCTCGCACGCCAACGGGCGCCACACCAAGGGCGTCCTCGAGATCGACTTCTTCGACAACGACGACCTCGACCGCGTCATCCGCATGATCGGAGTCGAGGTCGACTGAGATGCCGTTCGCTCCCATCCTGGCCGCCGCGCTGGCGTTCTCGCCCGCCGACGCCCGCCTCGCCTACGAGACGGCGAGCAACCTCGTCGAGTCCTGCACCCCGCGCGACGGAGGGACGCCGCGCGCCAACCTCGCCGCGCTGAAGATCCTCGACGCCGCCAGCGCCGCCGGCGCAGACGTCCGCCGCGACTCCTTCCGCGAGACCACCCCGAATGGCGAGCGCCTCTTCACCAACCTCTACGGCGAGTTCCGCCCCGCCGACCCGGACGCCAAGTGGGTCGTCCTCGTCTCGCACTACGACACCAAGCCGGGCGTCGCCTGCCCCGGCGCCAACGACGGGGCCTCCACCTCCGGCCTTCTCGTCGCGATCGCCGACGCCTATTCCAGCTGGGCGGACAGGCGCGGCAACCTTCTGCTGGTCTGGACGGACGGCGAGGAGTGCCAGCTCGGCTACGGGCCTGGCGACGGCTTCTGGGGCTCGAAGCGCGCGGCGAAGTGGCTTCGCGAGTCGGGTCGCAAGGTCCAGGCCGTCGTCTGCCTCGACATGCTCGGCGACCGCGACCTCGCGGTCTCCGTCCCCTCGAACGGCAGCCCCGCGCTCGCGCGCATCGCCCAGCACGCCGCCCGCCGCATCGGCTCGCCGAAGCTCGTGCAGACCTCGGACGTGCTGGTCAAGGACGACCACGTCGCCTTCCTGGACGAGGGCTTCAAGGCCATTGACCTCATCGACTTCTCCTACGGACCGGACAACTCGTTCTGGCACACTCCGCAGGACACGATGGCAAACGTCTCGGAGGCGTCGCTGCTCCTGAGCGGACGCCTCGTCGTCGAGATGCTCAACATCCTGCTCTAACGACGCTCCGGCTGCGGGCCGAATGCACTCGCTCGGGACTCGCGCGTCACGCCCGCTGAATCCGCCCGAAATGTGCTATACTACGCGCGTTTCCGCAAAAGGGCATCGAGTCATGACCAATCCAGTTAAGGCTTACATTTTTGACATGGACGGGACGCTGGTGGACAACTGCGCCGCCCACGTCGTCGCATGGCAGAAGTTCTCCAAGGCGCACGGCCACGCGCTCACCAAGAGGCAGATCCTCGAATGGATGGGGGCGCAGGCCTCGTTCTACGTCGAGAAGATCTTCGGCAGGGAGCTGCCGCCGGACGAGGTGGCGCGGCTCTGCGAAGAGAAGGAGGCCCTCTACCGCAAGATCTACAAGCCCGTCCTCCCCGACGGACTCCGCGAGTGGCTGGACTACGCCCGCGCCCGCAAGGTGCCCTGCGCCCTGGCGACCGGCGGCCCGAGGGCGAACGTCGACTTCGTCCTAGACTCCCTCTCCCTGCGCGACTACTTCTCCGTCGTCGTCGACGGCTCGATGTATTCGCGCTCGAAGCCCGACCCGGAGTGCTTCCTCATGGCGGCGGAGATGCTGGGCGTCGAGCCGGCGTTCTGCCGCGTCTACGAGGACGCCGTGAACGGCGTCGCCGCCGCGCGCGCCGCCGGGATGCGCGTCGTCGCCGTCACCTTCACCAACCCCCGCGAAGTCCTGGAGGAGGCCGGCGCCAACCGCGTCATCGACTCCTACCGCGACCTCGACATCTGGCCGGTGCGGAAGGACAGGACGCCTGAGGACGACGCGGCGATCGCCTGCCTCGACCGGCTGCGAGCGTGCGCGGACGAGGAGCGTCCATCCGTGCCGCTCGCCTGCGTCGTGAAGGTGACGGACGTCGAGGACGTCCCGAAGGCCAACGAGCGCTACGCGATGGCGTCCGTCGAGGCGGCCGGCGCGAGGACGTGGCGGGTCTGCGTCGTGCGCGGGACGGTAGAGAAGGGAGACGACGCGCTCTTCGTCACGCCGGACGTCGCGCTGCCGGACGAGCGCCGCTTCCGCGAGAGCTTCCACGTCAAGGAGCGCGTCTACAGATACGGGTTCGGCGCGTCGGAGCGCGTCCTGCTGCCGCACGTCTCGCGCTGCATCTACCGCAACAACTCCGGGCTGCTCTGTCCGATCTCGCGCTTCAAGGAACTGCGTCCGAGGACGTCCGAGGCGGACGTCATGCGCCTTCTGAAGCTGCAGCCGGTGGCGGAGCTGCGCGCGCGGACGCAGTGCCCTTCGAAGCCGAAGGCGAAGCACGTGTTCCGCCCCGGGGAGGCGGTGAAGAAGGCTCTGAAGCGCCCGATGTCGTTTCTGGAGAAGGTTCGCCGCCATCGCGAGGCAATGGGTTAGAAACAGGTCGCGGCGTTCCCGTTCGGGGGTCGCCGGACAAAGTAAATGCAACTGTCGGCAGAGTAAACCTAAATTCCGCATTCGGAAGCCGAAATGTCTCACACGGAGCCACGGAGGCACGGAGAAAAAGAGAATTTCAACGGCAATCTGACGAATTACCATGAGGAATTTGAACACCGTAGACAGCCACCAATTTGGTGAAGGGAAAGTGTGAATGTGAATTTGGTGATAATCATGCGTAAAACAATTTCCCCGTTCGTTTTCTCCGTGTCTCCGTGCCTCCGTGTGAGATTATACAACCGACAACTGCGGTTTTTAGGGTAAATGCAACGCGAATCGTCCTGACTTGGAGACTATGGGGACAGACCCTAGGAGCGGCCATGATAAACGCTAGAAAAGGCGGGGTTTAGGCCAGGAACGGGGCGGTTGCGGAGTCGGGGCAGGCGCGGACGACGGGGACAGGCCCCTCGCAGACGACGCGTCCGCCCTTGTCGCCGCCGCCGGGACCGAGGTCGATGATCCAGTCCGCGCAGCGCATGACGTCCACGTTGTGCTCGATGACGACGACCGTGTTCCCCTGGTCGCGCAGGGCGAGCAGGATCTTCATCAGCTTGGCCACGTCGTCGAAGTGGAGGCCCGTCGTCGGCTCGTCGAGGAGGTAGAGCGTCCGCCCCGTCGACCGCCGCGAGAGCTCCGTCGCCAGCTTGATGCGCTGGGCCTCGCCGCCGGAGAGCGTCGTCGCGGACTGTCCGAGCTGCACGTAGCCGAGCCCGACGTCGACGAGCGTCTTCATCTTGCGGGCGAGCGACGGCACCTTCGAGAAGAAGTCGTATGCCTCGGCGACCGTCATCGCCAGGACATCGGCGATGTTCTTTCCGCCGTAGGTCACTTCGAGAGTCTCGGAATTGAAGCGCTTGCCGCCGCACTGCTCGCAGGTGACGTAGACGTCGGGGAGGAAGCTCATCTCCAGCTTCTGGACGCCGTCGCCGCCGCAGACCTCGCAGCGTCCGCCCTTCACGTTGAACGAGAAGCGTCCCGCCGCGTAGCCGCGCGCCCGAGCGGACTCGGTCTGCGCGAAGAGCTCGCGAATCTCGGAGAAGAATCCGACGTAGGTGGCGGGGTTCGAGCGCGGGGTGCGTCCGATGGGCGACTGGTCGATCTCGATAACCTTGTCGAAGTTCTCGACGCCGGTCAGCTTGCGATACTTGCCGGGCGTCGCCTTCGCGCCGTAGAAGTGGCGCATCAGCGCACGCTTCAGGGTCTCGTCGATGAGCGTCGACTTGCCGGAGCCGGAGACGCCGGTCACGACCGTGAATGACCCGACCGGGATGTGGACGGTGACGTTCTTCAAGTTGTGTTCTGTCGCGCCGGAGAGAATGAGGCAGGGGGAAGAAGAAATAATCGAATAATCGAATAATCGAATTGTCGAATTGTCGGGCGTCGGTCGTCGGTTGTCGGTCGTCGGTTGTCCTGGGCTGGTCGTCGGTCGTCGGTTGTCGGTCGTCGGTTGTCCTTCGTTGGGGCGACGAGAGAGACGGGAGGGGCGTGAGAGACTTGAGGCCATCGCGTCGCCGCTTTCATTCATTCGATTATTCGATAATTCGACTATTCGATTATTTCTCCCATTCGCCAATTCGCCGATTCGATTATTTCTCAGATACTCCGCAGTAAGCGTCTCCGCCTTCAGCAGCCCCTGGCAGTCGCCCTGGTAGACGACCTGGCCGCCTTCGCGTCCGGCGCCGGGGCCGAGGTCGACGATCCAGTCGGCGGCGCGCATCATCTCCGCGTCGTGCTCGACGACGACGACGGTGTTGCCCCGGTCGC
>CAVCXQ010000082.1:0-5914 GCA_963606275.1 uncultured Muribaculaceae bacterium
ACCGCCTGAACCGCGGCCTCGGCTCGGACCTTTACTTTTACCGCAATGCGTCCGGGTCGGTAGAGGTTGACCTGTTGCTGGAAGACGGCCTTCGGCTTTTGCCAAGGGAAATCAAGAGCTCGTCGACATACGCCACGTCCATGAGCGCGGGCCTCAAGGCGTTCTGCGCTCTGGCGTCCCAGGCGACGAATCCGCTTGTCGTCTATTCGGGGGCGTCCTCTCCCAATGTCGTGGCGCATTATGCGGACACGGAATCCTGGCTGGGAGATCAGTAGGGATTGGTCGGTGACAAGGCAATGGCACGCGGGTGGGGGATTGACGGCGGGGCGGCGTTTTTGATATACTTCACCCCTAGTCACAGGCCAGGTTAGCACAGTTGGTAGTGCGGCTCATTCGTAATGAGCAGGTCGGGGGTTCGAGTCCCTTACCTGGCTCCATGTTGGCGGGAGTAGATCAATTGGTTAGATCAACAGATTGTGATTCTGTGGGTTGCGGGTTCGAGTCCCGTCTCCTGCCCCGGCCTAGGCATCCGCAAGAAGGTTAGAGATGACGATCATCGAAGCGCTGGCAGACCTGCAGGAAGTTGACGGACGCATTCGCGAGCTCGAGCTCGAGGAGAAGGACCTTCCGCGCCGCAAGGCCGTGGAGATGGCGCGCCTGCACGGCGTGTCCGCCGACCTCGAGGCCGCCCGGGCCGGCGAAGAAAGCGCCCAGTCGCGGGTGCGGGGCTACGAGGAGGACGCCAAGGCCCTCAAGGACAAGATCCAGAACCTGAAGACGACCCAGCTCGGCCTCAAGACGAACAAGGAGTACCAGGACTTCTCGGTGCAGATCGACCTGGTGACCCACGACCTGGAGGCGGCCGAGAACAACCAGATCGCGGCGATGGACGCCCTGCCCGGCGCCCAGGCGAGGATCGCCGAGGCGCAGGCGAAGTTCGACGCGGCGAAGGGCGGCGTGGACGAGTTCTGCGCAGAGATCGACGAGCGTCTCGCGTCCGTCAAGGCCGAGCTCGCCGAGGCCCAGAAGGAGCGCGCCGAGAAGGCGAAGGCGGTTTCCGACCCGAAGTTCCTGCTCTACTACGAGCGCCTGCGGATGCGCCGCTGGCCGGTCGTGGTCGAGCTGACCCACGACGGCGTGTGCGACGGCTGCCACCTCGTCCAGCCTCCGTCCGTCGGCCAGCTGGCTGACGCGAACGCGAAGAACGGCGAGCTCGGGAAGCCGCAGTCGATCGTCGCGTGCACGATGTGCGGGCGCATCCTCTACCGCGGCTGACGGCCGCGGGCGCTCTTTGACAGTTTCCCCCCGGGGCGGCGCGCGCGCGACCGGTCGCTGCCAGCGATGGCAGAGGAAAGTCCGGACTCCGCAGGGCGGAGGACCCGTCCGTCAAGGTCGGGAGACGTCGGGAAATCCGGCGTGATGGAAAGCGCCACAGAAAACAGGTAGCGGAGCAATGGCGACTGAACCGAAGCAAGCTGCAAGGCTGCCAAGGCATAGGCCGTCAAGCGACAGATTCTAAGCAAGCCGTTAGGCGAGCGCAGAGGATGTCGAGCGACTGAGCCGGAGCAAGCCGCAAGGCGAGCGCAGGCGAAGGAGCGAGTTCCGTCATAGTGAAACGGCGGTGTAAGAGACCACCGGCGCGGCTGAAACGCCGCGCGCACGGCAAGCCCTCCTCGGAGCAAGGTCAAATAGGGGGCCGACGCGCTGCCCGCGCGGCTGCGCCGGTCATCGGCGCATCAGGCCTCGGGTTGACCGCTCAGACGAATGACCGGAGTCCCCTTCACGTGGGGATGAACAGAATCCGGCTTACTCGCCGCGCGTCGCACCGGGGGGTTTTTGGTATAATCTCGCAACCGGGGGGCTTCCCCCTCTCGTGAAAGGAACGCTTCTAATGAGAGATCTCTTCATCGTAGGCGCCGGCGGCTTCGGCCGCGAGGCGGTCTGGACGGTCGAGCGCATCAACGCCGCCGCCGCGCAGCCGGCCTGGCGCGTCGTCGGATTCGCCGACGACGACCCCGCCAAGGCCAGCGGCAACTTCGAGGGCTATCCGCTGCTCGGACCCGTCGAGAAGGCCTCCAAGGACAGGCCCGGAGCCTCCGTCTTCATCGCCGTCGGCGACAACGCCATCCGCCGCCGCCTCTACGCGCAGCTGCGCGGACACGACTTCCCCGCGCTCGTCGACCCGTCCGCCCAGGTCTCGCCGACGACAGAGTTCAAGCACGGCACCTTCATCGCCGTCGAGGCCGTCGTGTCCGTCGGCACCGAGATCGGCAAGTTCGTCATCGTCAACGCCCGCGCCGGGATCGGACACGACTCCCGCGTCGGCGACTTCGCCAACATCGCGCCCGGCGTCTCGCTCTCCGGCCACACGACGATCGGCGCGGACGCCTTCATGGGCACCAACAGCTGCACCGCCCCGGGACGCACCGTCGGCGACGGCGCCAAGGTCGCCTGCGGGACGCCCGTCCTCGCCGACGTCCCCGCCGGGGCCACCCTCAGCCCCTTCGGCACGCTGAAAGGCGCCGTCGGCGAATGAAGTGGGCCGTCTACAACCTCCTCTTCGCGGCCGTCTATCCTTTCCTCCTGCCGGGGTTCCTGCTGCGGATGCTCCGGCGCGGCGGCTACGCAAGGCGCTTCGCCGACCGCTTCGCGCTCTACCCGCCGGGGCTGTTCCCGTCGTCCGTCCAGTTCGGACACGACCCGTTTGACGTCCCGCCGGCGGCGGACTCCTTCATCTGGGTGCACGCTGTCTCCGTCGGCGAGGTGCAGGTGGCAGGCCAGCTGATGCGCGAGTGGCGCGCCGCCGAGCCGGGCGTCCGCTTCTGCTTCTCGACCACCAGCTCCACCGGATGGAAGATGGCCGAGAAGGAGGTCGGGCCGCACGACGCGCTCGTCTACAATCCGCTCGACTTCCCGAACTTCGTCAAGAGCGCCCTGAAGACGGTGCGCCCGCGCGCGGTCGTCCTCACCGAGAGCGAGATCTGGCCCAACTTCATCCGCCAGGCGCGGAAATACGGCATCCCGGTGTTCCTCGTCAACGCCCGCGTCTCCGACCGCAGCGCCCCGCGCTACCGGCTGGCGAGATGGTTCTTCGCGGACGTGTTCAGGTGCTTCTCGCGAATCTTCGCGCAGAGCGACCTCGACAAGGCGCGTCTCGTCGCGGCCGGGGCGCCGGCGGACGCCGTGGAGGTGACCGGCTCGTTCAAGTTCGACGTCGCCCGCCGCAGCCCCGAGAAGGAGGCAGAGCTCCGCGCCTGGCTCGCGGCGAACGGCGTCCGCGAAGACGCGAAGATCATCGTCGGCGGCAGCACCTGGCCCGGCGAGGACGAAGTGCTGCTGGGGATATACAAGAGGCTGCTGGCGAAGGAGAAGGGGAAAAACCGGCTTGTCCTCGTCATCGCTCCGCGTCACTTCGAGAAGGCCGACGCCGTGGAGGCAAACGTCCGCAAGGCCGGCTTCGACTGCGTCAGGAGGAGCAGGGGAGACGACGGACGCAGGGGACGCGAGGGGCGTGAGAGGCATGAGGGACGTGAGGGTGAAGGACGCGTGGTTTTCATCGCGGACACGACGGGCGAGCTGATGGGGCTTTACGGGATCGCCGACGCGGTGTTCGTCGGCAAGTCGCTGTGCGCCAGGGGTGCGCAGAACATGATCGAGCCGTGCCTCTGCGGCAAGCCGACCTTCGTCGGCCCGCACGTGGAGAACTTCCGCCCGGTCATGGACGACCTGCTCGCGGCGGACGCGATAGTCCGGGTCTCGGACGCGGCGGAGCTGGAGCGGCGTCTCGCGGACTTGCTCGCGGGCGGCGGGGACGATGGACTCGGCGAGCGCGCGAAGGCGGCCGTCGAGCGTCGCCGCGGCGTGGTGGCGAAGTGCGTCGCCGGAATCAGGGGGCGGCTGTGAGGCGGCTCGCGGCGGCCATGCTCGCGGCGCTCGCCGTCGCCGGATGCTCCCGCGAGGAGGCGGGCCCGGAGCCGGTGCGCAAGACCTGCGACGCCGTGAAGGCCGCCGTCCGCGCCATCTACCGCGTCGAGAACGCCGTCGCCGGCGGCGCGGAGCGTCCGTCGTTCATTTCCCTCGACGTCGCCGGGCTCGACCTCGTCGCGCTGAAGAAGCAGCTCGACGCCGTCGGCGGCGACCCGGGCGACGCGCACCTCTGGATGCCCGGCGAGAAGTCGTGGCTCGTCGTGCGGCACTCCCCCGGCGCCAGGGTCTCGCTCGCGAAGGCGATGGACGCGATGGCGAACGACGCGACGTGCCTCGTCTCGCTGCCGGAGGCGTTCGCCAGCTACGTGGGGACGCTAGCGGACGTGCTGCCGGCGTTCGAGAACGACCTGCGCGGAGAGGTCGTGCCGGAGTGGTTCGTGACCGAGGCCGTCGGCGAGGTCGGGTGGCTCGACGCGTCCGGCGTGGACGGCGACATTGCCAAGGGCGTGCGGGACGAGATCAGGTCGATGCAGAACGCGCGCCGCGAGGCGCTGCGCGGCTGCATGGCGGCGAGGGTGGCGAGAGACCGCGCCGGCGAGGCGAAGGCCTGCGAGTCCTGGGCGCGCGCCGCCCTGCGCAGCCCCAACGACCCGCTCATCCTCGAGCGCATCGCCAACCTCGAGGCGAACGCGGACGGCTTCCTCGCCGCCGGCAAGCCACTGCAGGCGATGAAGTGCTACGAGACGATCGTCCTCATCCAGCCGAAGCACTACGCCGCCGTCCACAACTTCGGGCTCTGCCTGAAGAAGATGGGCCGCGCCGAGCTCGCCGACCAGGTGCTAGAACGCGCCGAGACGCTGCGCCGCGAGCAGGAGGGACAGTGCGGCGCGGAGGGAGGGGACTGATGCCTTTCGCGTCGTTCGTAATCCCGGTCTACGGGACGGAGCGGTACCTGAAGCGGTGCCTCGGCTCGCTCCTCGCCCAGACGGACGGAGACTTCGAGGCGGTCGTCGTCGACGACGCCTCTCCCGACGGCGGCGCGGCGGACATCGTCGCGGCGTTCCGCGACCCGCGGTTCCGCTCGGTGCGGCACGACACGAACCGCAGCACCTTCCAGGCGAAGGCGACCGGCGCGGCGGAGGCGCGCGGCGAATACGTGCTGCCCCTCGACTCCGACGACACCGTCCGCCCGGAGCTGGTCGCCCGCGTGAAGGCGGAGGCGACGTCCGCCGGCTCGCCGGACGTAATCTGCTACAACATGGCGAAGACCGGCGGACATGGCCGGCTTCGTCCGGTGAAATACAACCATCCCGCCGCCCGCGTGTCCGGAGAGGAGGCCCTGGAGAAGCTTCTCTCCGGGCGCATCTTCATGCCGGTCTGCGGCAAGGCGATCCGCCGCGAGGTGTTCCTCGCGGCGTTCCGGGCGCTGGACGTCGGGCCGGATTTCTACCTCAACTTCACCGACGACCTCTGCTGGCTGCTGCCGATCCTCTTCAACTCGCGCCGCGTGTCGTTCGTCGACTACCTCGGCTACGTCTACTGGCGGCACGGAGACTCGATGACGACTGGCGGGATGAGCCGAGAGCGGCTTGAGCTGCTCTCCGGGCAGTGCCGCAGGAGCGTCGCCGCCGTCGCGGCATGCGCAGAGCGCATGGGGATGTCCGCCGAGACCATCGGACGCGTCCGCGACCAGATCTGCCCGACCGTGCGCTGGCTGATGCGCGACATGGGGCAGACCCGCGAGGACGTCGTCGCCGCCTTCGGCGAGGAAGCCGTCCGCCGGACGGAGGAGCTGGACGCGGCGGCCGGCGGGAGCGTCCGCCGGCTCCTGCGCCACCTGCGCGTCTACGGGCCGGCGGCGACAGCGAGGGAGGTCGTCGGCCGCCTCCTCGGAGAGGAGGACGCATGATTCCGAAAGTCATACACTACTGCTGGGTCGGGGGGACGCCGCTGCCGGCGAAGCAGCGGGCCTGCATCGCCTCCTGGC
>CAVCXQ010000083.1:0-5750 GCA_963606275.1 uncultured Muribaculaceae bacterium
GGTGCAGGACGTTGAAGCCCTTCATGCGCTTGTAGCGGCAGAGGATGTCCGTCGCCGTGTAGCCCTCCGGGTGGCCGACGTGGAGTCCGGCGCCGGACGGATAGGGGAACATGTCAAGGCAGTAGAACTTCTCACCCCTGCCGTTTGAGTCCGTCTTGAAGGTCTTGTTCTCGAGCCAGAACTTCTGCCACTTCTTCTCGATGGCAGAGAAATCGTATTCGCTCATTTCTGCTTCTGATCCTCGGCGTGTTCGGCGATCGCCTTTGCGATGAGGCCGGAGACGTCGTTGGTCGCCGCAGCGACGCCGGCTTTGACGGCGTAGTAGATGGCCTTGTGCGAGGAGCTGCCGTGGCCGATCAGCACGGCGCCGGGCACGCCGAGAAGCGGGGCCCCGCCGTAGATCTCCGGGTCGAGCTGCTCCTTCAGCGAGTGGAACGCGCCCCGCAGGAGGATCGCGCCCAGGAAGCGGAACGGGCCCTTGAAGCACTCCTTCTTCAGCCAGTAGCCGATCGCCTTGGCGATCGACTCGGTCGTCTTCAGGACGACGTTGCCGACGAAGCCGTCGCAGACGGCGACGTCGATGTGGCCCTTGTAGAGGTCCTTGCCCTCGATGTTGCCGACGAAGTTGAGGCCCTTCACCTCCTTGAGGAGCGGGAAGGTCTGCTTCGTCATCTCGTTGCCCTTGCAGTCCTCCGTGCCGATGGAGACAAGCCCCACGGCGGGAAGCCCGCGCTTCAGGACGGCCTTCGAGTAGGCGTTGCCCATGATCGCGAACTGCACGAGCCACTCCGGGTGGCAGTCCATGTTCGCGCCGGCGTCGAGGACGATGAGCGGACGCTGCGGGTTGCGGTTGGGCATGACGGTCGCGATCGCCGGACGCTTCACGCCGGGGATGCGCCCCAGCGTCAGGATCGCGCTCGTCGCGATCGCCCCGGAGTTGCCGGCCGAGACGAAGACGTCCGCCCGCCCCTCCTTCACGAGGCGCATCGCCACGTTGATCGAGCAGTCCTTCTTCTTGCGGACGGCGTCGACCGGCGACTCGTCCATCTCGGCGACGTCGGGGGCGTGGACGATCTCCAGCGTCCCCTTCTCGATCGCCTGCTGGGCGGAGGCCTTGAGCTTGGGCGCGAGCTTGTCGAGCTCCGCCTGGATCGGCGCGAGCTGGCCGACCAGGAGGACCTTGACGTCGGGGACGCCGACGGCGGCCTCGACGGCCCCGACGACGACCTGCTCGGGGGCGTAGTCGCCCCCCATCGCGTCTAGCGCAACTCGCGTCATTCCGCAGCCGCGACGACCTTGCGTCCGTTGTACGTGCCGCACTTCGGGCACGCGCGGTGCGAGCGCTTCGCCGCGCCGCACGCCGGGCAGACGCCCGTCTGCGCGAGGATCGGCTTCTCGAGGGACGCCACGCGCTCGCGCTTGCGACGCTTGGACACACGGTTCTTGGGACTTGCCATGTTCTTTTTCTCCTTACTTTTGCTTCATTTGTTCTTCGTCAAACCGTCGAGCGCGCTCCACCGGTCGTCCGCAGGGGCTTCCGCCTTCTGCTCGACCCCCGGACAGGACTCGCTGCAGACCGGGTAAGTCGGTAGGGCGAGTATTATACTCTCTCTCACGTCAGCCGTCAAATCGACCTCCCGGGCGTCGTCGGCGACCTCGTAGGACTGCATGAAGTCGTCCACCTTCACCGTGTCGTCGAAGTCCTTGCCGCACCGGGAGCAGACGAGGTCGAAGTCCTGCTCGAGGCGCCCGCGCACCAGGAGCTCCGTGCCGACGCACTGGACCTGGAGGCGGTAGCGGATGCCGCCGAAGGGCTTGACGAACGGCTCGTCGAGGTCCACGCAGTCGACCTCGCCCTCGATGGTCTCGCCGTCCGGGTCAAGCCGCGACGCGTCTATGACCAGCTTCGCGTCCATCAGACCGCCACCACCTTTACCGTGAGATTGCTTCGCGAGACGACGCGGACGTCCGTCCCGACCGGGACCGCCGCGTCGGACTCCGCCGACCACTCTGCGTCGCCGAGGACGACGCGCCCGGCCTTCGGCGGCTCTATCGCCTCCGTCACCTTGCCGACGCGGCCGACGAACTCGTCGGGCAGCCCGGCGGGCCCTTCGCCCCGGTCGCCGACGAACACCTTCTTCAGGGCGCGGCGCAGGACGAAGATGTAGAAGACCGAGAGCGCGGAGAACACGGCGAGCTGCCATGTGGCGTCGAACGCATCGCCCATGAAGAGGCGGACTGCGCCGACCGTCACCGCCGCGAGGCCGAAGAAGCAGAGCACGAAGCCCGGCGTCACCAGCTCGAGCAGCGCGAGCGCAAGCCCCGCATAGATCCAAAGCCATCCGCACGCCGTCATGCCGCGCCTCCTTCCCTGATGTCAGAGACCTTCGCGCCCGGGAACTGCCGCATCACCTCGTCGACGTGCTCGTCGTCGAGCGTCTGCTGCCGCGTCGGCCGCGCCGTAGGCGCGGCGGGCGGCGCGGGCGTCGGCGCGGGCGGCGCGATGTGGTCATCGCGCCCTACCGGCGTCGGCGCGGGCGGCGCGATGGGGTCATCGCGCCCTACCGACGCATTCGACGCGGTTTTCTTCGGCGCGCCGGGGACGTCGCGCCCTGCCGGCGCATTCGACGTGGGCGCATTCGGCGCGGCTGGCGGACGCTCGCCGGAGCGCATCGCCTTTACCGTCCGCAGGAGCTCGTCGATGGTCGCGGTCGTGGCGGCGCGCGAGGCGCGGATGAGCGACATCTCGATGAGCGTGCGCACGGACAGGACGTGGCGCAGCTTATCCTCCAGGTCGGCGAGCTGGTCGCAGATCCTGAACACGCGCGTCGGGTCGATGCCCTTAGCCTGCTCCTCGAGGACCTTGACCTGCTCCGGCGTCGCCTCCAGCGAGGTCGCCTTCGGCCCGAGGGCCTGTAGGACGACGAGGTTGCGGAAGTGGCGCAGGAGCTCGCCGGAGACGCGGCGCATGTTCTTGCCGGCGGAGTCGAAGCGCTCGATCGCCGCGAGGATCGCCGCGACGTCGCCCTTCAGGATCGCGCCGGCGAGCCCCTCCAGGGCGCTGCGGCTGACGAGGCCGAAGACGCCGAGCGCGTCCTCCTCCGTCACCTTGCCGCCGTTGAACGCGACGAGCTGGTCGAGGGACGAGAGCGCGTCGCGCATCCCGCCCTCCGCGCCGCGCGCGATCGCGAGGAGCGCGTCATCCTCCGCGTCGATGCCCTCCCTGCCGCAGACGTAGCGGAGGCGCTCGACGATGTCGTGGGTCTGGATGCGGCGGAGGTCGAAGCGCTGGCACCTGGAGACGATGGTCGCCAGCACCTTGTCGCCCTCGGTGGTGGCGAAGACGAAGCGGACGTGCGGCGGCGGCTCCTCCAGGGTCTTGAGGAGCGCGTTCCACGCCGCGCCGGTGAGCATGTGGCATTCGTCGACGATGTAGACACGGTAGCGCGAGCCGGCCGGCTTGAACTGGCACTGCTCGACGATCGGGCGGACGTCCTCGACCTTGTTGTGCGACGCGGCGTCGAGCTCCGTCACGTCCAGCGAGCGGCCGGCGGCGATCTCCACGCAGTTGGCGCACTTGCCGCACGGCTCCGAGCCGTCCGGCGAGAGGCAGTTCAGCGCCTTGGCGAAGATGCGCGAGAGCGTGGTCTTGCCGATGCCGCGAGGGCCGACGAAGAGATAGGCGTTGGCTACGCGGTCGGCCTCGATGGCGTGGCGAAGGGTGCGCACGACGTGCCCCTGCCCGACGACGTCGCCGAACGTCATCGGGCGGTACTTCAGCGGCAGGGCCACGTGTGCGCTTTCGGACATAGTCGTCTCATGCCCCGCGTCTGCGGGCGGCTCAGACGCCGCCGCGGCCCCGGAGCGTTCCGTGCGAGAGGAAGCCGTCGTACTTGCGCACCAGCAGGTGCGACTCCATGATGCGCAGCGTGTCGAGCGCGACGCCGACGATGATCAGCAGCGACGTGCCGCCGAAGAACGAGGCGATCGCCCACGGGATCGACATCCAGCCCATCAGGATCATCGGGATGAGCGCGACCACCAGGAGGCCGGAGCCGCCGATGAGCGTGATCTTGGTCATCATGTCGTCGAGATACTCGGCGGTGGCGCGGCCGGGGCGGACGCCCGGCACGTAGGATCCGTCCTTCTTCAGGTTCTCCGAGATGTCGACCGCGTTGAACTGCGTCGCCACCCAGAAGAACGCGAAGAACAGGATCGTCACCGCGTAGACGCACATGTGCAGCGGCGTCGGGTTCGAGAGGTCCTGCGCGAAGCGGTTCAGCGCCCCGGAGATCCCCGGCGCCGTCGCGTCGGTCAGCTTCATCAGGATGACGCTCGGGATCTGGATGAGCGGCTGCGCGAAGATGATCGGCATCACGCCGGTGTAGTTGACGCGGAGCGGCATGAACGTCTGCTGCATCCCGTAGGTGCTGCCGCCGGAGACGCTGCGGCGCGTCGTGTGGATCGCCACCTTGCGGACGCCCTGGGTGAGCATCACCGTGCCCATGACGACGAGGATGAAGAAGATCGCGATGATCGGCAGCTCCGCGATCGGCGCCGAGGCCTGGACGCCGGCGAGGCCGAAGTAGCGCTCCCACGCCCGGATCAGCGCCTCCGGGAGGCGCGAGGTGATGTTGATCATGATGATCAGCGACGCGCCGTTGCCGATGCCGAAGGTCGTGATCTGGTCGGCGATCCACATCACGAAGAGCGAGGCGGACGTCATGCCGATAACCGTCATCAGCTGGAAGCCGAGGCCGGGGTTGGCGACGATCTCGACGCCGGCGAACGCCTGGCCGAGCGCGCCGGGGTGGCTGAGCGCCGTCGCGATGCCCCACGACTGCACCACGCAGAGGAAGATCGTCAGGTAGCGCGTGATCTGCGCGAGCTGCTGGCGGCCGGACTCGCCCTCCTTCTTCAGCTTCTCCAGGGACGGGATCACCGACGACAGGAGCTGGATGACGATCTGCGCCGAGATGTAGGGCCAGATGGAGAGGAAGCCGATCGCGCACTGGCCGAGGGCGCCGCCGGTGAATACGTCGAACCAGTCGAGGAGGCCGCCGCCGGTCGCGCTCTGCTTGGCGGTCTCGACGACCGTCTGCAGCGTCCGCCAGTCGACGCCGGGCGTCGGGATCTGCGAGATGAGGCGGCACACGAACACGAGCCCCAGGGTGATGAAAATCTTCTTGCGCAGCTCCGGGATTCGGAACACGTTGGAAAAGCCCTTCGTCATCGACATGGTTGGATTCTCTCCTGATTGCCTTTTGTTTTCGGTGAAGTATACCAAAACCGCCCCCTCCCGCGCAACCGTCTGGCTTCCGCAAACGACGAATCGAACCAATGGCATCAACACGGCTTTCGGGCCACACGCACTTGCCGTGCAGAGGATGTGGATGGGAGTGCCGGCGGGGAGCGCGGGCGGTTTCGGGTCGGCCGCGAAGTGCCGGCGACGTCAAAACGTCGCGACGTCGCGCGCCGCAAGGCCGCGCAGCAGCACCCGCTTCGTCTTCGACGTCTCGCCGCCCTTGATGACGACGCGCGACTTCGGAAGCCCGAAGGCGTCCGCGAGCGTCTCGACGAGCTCCTTGTTCGCCTTGCCGTCCACGGGCGCGGAGCGAATGCGCACCTTCAGCGCGTCGCCGACGACGCCGTCCAGCCCCGCCCGCGACGAGCGCGGCTGCGCCCGCACGTTCAGCACGACGCCTTCCTCAGTTTCAGTGAAGAACAAATTGGCATTCATTCGAATAGTG
>CAVCXQ010000084.1:0-5708 GCA_963606275.1 uncultured Muribaculaceae bacterium
CGAGAATCCTCGCGCGCGTCCTCCGGGCGTCCTCTTTCGTCTTCCTTGCCATAACAGGCGCGTAGTATACATACTTTCGGGTAGGTATGTCAAGGGGGGGGGCACGAGCCGAAATACAGGGCGATGGCGATCCGGCTCAGGCAGATGATCGAGAAGGAGGGCGAGAAGTACAAGATGGCGGGAAGCCGCCCGGTATGGCCGCTGTTCACCTCCCGCCGGCTGTCGTTCAAGGAACTGGAGCGCATCCGCGAGAGCAACGGAAAGGGCGGCTTCCAGCTGGCCGAAGAGCTGAGCTCGCTGTTCAAGGCGGCGGACGACGACTCCCATGAGGCTCCGAAGGCGAAGGAGCCTGCTCCGCCGGGCATCCAGGTCGAAGTCGACATCTGACGCGCGGCGATGCAGAGCGCTTGTCGCGGCTTTGAAGGTCAGCTGCGCGGGTGGGACTTGGCGTAGACGTCGCGGAGGCGCTCGATCGACACGTGGGTGTAGACCTGGGTCGTCGAGAGCGAGGCGTGCCCCAGCATCTCCTGCACCGAGCGCAGGTCGGCGCCGGCGTCCAGCAGGTGCGTCGCGAAGCTGTGGCGCAGCTTGTGCGGCGAGAGGTCGGTCGGCAGCCCGGCCTCCGCCAGGTAGCGCTTCATGCGCCGCTCCGCGAAGCGCCTGGACATCGGGCGCATGGCGTCCGTCGTGAACACGAGGTCGCCGTCGCCGGCGGATGCGTCCGGCCTCGCCGCGGCAACGCGGCGAAGTTCCATGAGCGCGGCGAGGGCGGGCCTGCCGAGGATGACCAGCCGGTCCTTCGAGCCCTTGCCGGTGACCACGAGAGTCCCGCGCGAGAAGTCGATCTCGCCCCAGGTGACGGGGAGCATCTCGCCGATGCGGCATCCGGTCGAGTAGAGGGCCTCGAAGAGGGCGCGGTCGCGGCAGGCGGCGTATTCTCCGACGGTCTGCTCCTCGAGGTCGCGGACCGGGCGGTCGAGCAGGCGGGCTACGTCGTCCGGCGAGAGCGTCTTTGGCAGCGTCTTTGCCTTGCGCGGCCCGTGGAGGAGGGAGAATGGGTTGTCGATCGCCTCGCCCTCGCGCTGGAGGAAGCGGAAGAAGGCGCGTCCGGCGGCGAGCTTGCGGCGGACGGTGGTGGCGGCGGCGCCGGACGAGGTGAAGGCGACGAGGAAGCGGCGCGCGTCGGCGTCGGAGAGCTCGCGCCAGGCAAATGGGGGCTTGGCGTCGGCGCCCCACCTGGAGGCGGCGAGCTGCGCGAGGTCGGACTCGTACGCGGCGCGGGTGTTGTCCGACGCGCCGCGCACGGCGAGCAGGTGGCGGAGGAACGCCGCCACCTGCGGGTCGTCGCCGGCGCGGCTATTGGTCGCCGTGCTCGCCATCGCCCTCGCTGACCTCCCGCTCGGCCTCCCTGAGGCCGAGCTCGTGCGCCACCCGGTCGTAGTCCGGGATCTGGGCGCGGTAGACGACGGCGACGCGCCTCAGGGCCTGGATCTGGCGCGGCGAGAGCGAGTGGCGGCGGGCGTACTGCTCGCCTAGCGAGGTCACGAAGACCTTGTCGTCGTAGACGCGCTTGCCGCGCTTCGCCTTGGGGCGCCACTCCTTGACGGACTTGAACATCTCCAGGAGGCGCGGCACCGCCGGGTCGACGCGGTCGTTGCCGAAGCCCTCCGGCACGTATTGCGAGAGCTTGGCGCGGACCTCGTCGACGTCCGGCAGGGCGCCGGCGTTCTCGCCGACGGCGCGGGCGAGGATGACGAACTGCTTCTGCGAGAGCGGCCTGCCGTGCTCGGCCTGGTCGCGGAGCGACTTGATGAACGGGTTGCGCTCCATGCCGCCGATGCGGTCCATCAGCTCGAAGCAGTAGGCGACGAGCTCGGGGTCGGCCTTCGGCGAGAGGGAGACGCCGGCCGCCAGCCCCGCGTCGCGCAGGCGCGCCACGCAGTCGTCGATCTGGCCGTCGTAGAGGATCGCCATGCGCACCAGGAACTCCAGCTGCCTGGCGCTCATCGGGCGCTCGCCCTTCTCGAACTGCTCGCGGCAGCTGAGGTAGAACTTCTCGTCGTTGTACTCGCGCTTGCCGATCTTCTTGGGCTCCTTCCACTCGCGCACCTCGCCGAGCATCGAGAGCACCAGCTCGAACTTCGCCGCGTCCGGCGGCGGCGGCGGCGGCGGCAGCGACTTCAGGAACGCGCCGTAGAAGTCGCTGAGCATCCTGTCCATCGGCTCCTCCGCGCGCTCCACCTTGTCCAGCTCCGCCTCCATCCTCGCGGTGAAGCCGACGGAGAACAGGTCGTCCATGTTCTTCACCAGCCAGTCGCAGACGAGGATGCCGCGCTCCTGCGGGACGAGCTTGCGCTTCTCGCTCGTGGCGTAGGCGCGCGCCTTCAGGGTCTCGATGGTCTGCGCGTAGGTCGACGGGCGCCCGACGCCGTTCTCCTCGAGGGCCTTGATCAGCGACGCCTCGGAGTAGTGCGCCGGGCCCTTGGTCTGCTTCTCGTCGCAGATCCAGCGCCGCGCCTCGAGGGGGTCTCCCCTCTCCGCCGCCGGGAGATACGCCACCTCGTCGGTGTCCTCGTCGTCCTCGCCGTCCTTCGCCTTCTTCTTCAGCGAGAGCTGCATGACCTTGAGGAAGCCCTCGAAGTCGACGGTCGTCGCGGACGCGGTGAAGAGGTAGGAGTGCGCGAGCGCGGGCTTCTGCGCCTCGATGGAGAGCGTCCTGACCGTGGTCTTGGCGTCCGCCATCTGGCTGGCGACGAAGCGCCGCCACACGAGGTCGTAGACCCTGAGGTCGGCGGAGTCCAGCCCTTCGGACGAGGCTCGGTCTGGCGTGCGCGAGACGTCGGTCGGGCGGATGGCCTCGTGCGCCTCCTGGGCGGCGACGCCGCCCTTGGCCTTGGTGGAGAAGAGGTTGGGCTTCTCCGGGTAGAAGCGCTCCCCGTAGGCGTCGACGACGAACGCCTTCGCGGCCTCGCGGGCCTGGTCGGAGACGTGCACGGAGTCCGTCCTCATGTAGGTGATGAAGCCCTTCTCGTAGAGAGCCTGGGCGATCTTCATGGTCTTGCCCGGCGAGTAGCCGAGGACGCTGGAGGCGGCCTGCTGGAGGGTGGAGGTGGTGAACGGCGGCAGCGCGTGGCGCGTCTTGGGCTGGCTCTTGACGTCCGCGACGCGCAGCGACGCGCCGGCGAGGTCGAGGACGAGGCGGTTGACGGTCTCCTTCTCGCGGATGTCCGGCTTCTTGCCGTCGAGCCTGGCGAGGCGGGCGACGAACGACTTGTCGTCGCCGGGGCGGCGGGCCTCGACGCCGAGCAGGTGGTAGGTCTCCGGGACGAAGGCGTCGATCTCGCGCTGGCGCTCGACCAGGAGGCGGAGCGCGACGGACTGGACGCGGCCGGCGGAGAGCGTCTTGCTGTTGGGGCAGCTGACGTTCTTCCACAGCAGCGGGGAGACCTTGTAGCCGACGAGGCGGTCGAGGATGCGCCGCGCCTGCTGGGCGTCGACGAGCGCCATGTCGACGTCGCGCGGAGACTCGACCGCCTTCAGGACGGCCGACTTGGTGATCTCGTTGTAGGTGACGCGGCGGAACGGCTTGCCGCCGGCGGCGGAGCGCAGAACCTCCTCGAGGTGCCACGCGATGGCCTCTCCCTCGCGGTCGGGGTCGCTCGCGAGGTAGATCGCGTCAGCCGCCTTCGTCGCCTTGCGCAGGTCGGCGACGACCTTCTCCTTGCCCTCCGAAACCTCGTAGGTCGGCGTGAACTTCCACGCGCCTGGCCCGTTCTCCGCGATCTTGATCGCCCCGTTCGCCTTCGGCAGGTCGCGGACGTGTCCGACGGACGCCTTGACCACGAAGTCCCCGCCCAGGTACTTGCCTATCGTCTTCGCCTTCGCCGGCGACTCCACTATCAGCAGCTTCTTTTCCATAGTCCTTTCTTCTTTCCCTCGGAATCCGTCACCTGGCCGCGACGAGCTCCTTCATCCTCTTGGCGAGGTCGGTGTTGTCGATGAACCCTCCGAAGAGCTCCGCCCCCGGGCCCTTGGCCGTCGTCAGCACCGGCAGGGCGGTGTGCGCGCCGCTCGTCCAGCCGATGCCGCACTTGTGCGAGAGCACGGACTTCACGGCGGTGGGCAGCCTCGTCACCTTGGCGGCGTCGTATGCCTCGTCGTCGCGCCTGCCCTCGCGGGCGAGCTTCAGGTCGTGGGCGAACGCCTTCTCCATCTCCTCGCGCTCGGCTGGCGTCACCGCCATCGGGTTCCTGCCGGCGTCCTTCGCGTCGAAGTCGAGGCCGAAGCTTTCCGAGAGGAACGGGACGAGCGCGGCGAAGTCTGCGGGACGGCGCTCGCGGACGTATTCGCCGATGGAGTCCGCCGAGCGCCTCTGTCCGGCGAGGCGGTCCATGTAGAAGGCGTATCCGGTCGCGGCGAAGCCCATGGTCATGCCGCCGGTCTCGTGGTCGCCGGTGACGATCACGAGGGTGTCGGGGCGGCGCTCCTGGAAGGCGAGCGCGACCTTGACCGCGTCGTCGAGCGCGAGGACGTCGCGCAGGTTGGTCGCCGCGTCGTTGGCGTGGCCGGCCCAGTCGATCTTGCCGCCCTCGACCATCATGAAGAATCCGTCTGGGTCTCCCTCCAGCAGCTCCAGCCCCTTGGCCGTGAGCTCGGCGAGCGTCGGGACGCCCTTCCACGAGCCGGCGTCGATCGAGTAGGGCATCGGGCCCTCGCAGACGACGTACCACGCCTTGCCGCAGCCGGGCTTCAGCGCGTCGAACGCCGCGCGGTCGCCGTGCGCGAAGGCGTAGCCCGCCTCCTTCGCGAGGTCGTAGACGTCGCCGCGCCAGCCGGCCGCCGACTTGTCGTCGTGGCGGTCGAGCCCGCCGCCGGCGAAATACTCGAAGCCGGACGCCAGCAGGTCGAGCCCGAGCGCGTAGCCCTCGCCGCGACCCTTGCGGTGACCGTAGAAGCCGGCGGGCGTCGCGTGGTTGATCGTCACCGTGGTCACGATCCCGACCGCCTTGCCGGCCTTGTGCGCGACCTCCGCCACCGACTCGAGCCTGGCACCCTTCGCGTCCACGCCGACCGAGCCGTTCAGCGTCTTCTCGCCGCAGGCGATCGCCGTCGCCGCCGCCGCGGAGTCGGTGACCAGCGAGTCCGCCGAACACGTGCGCGTCGTCGCCTGGTGCGGGAGCGCGTTCATCGCCAGGTTCCCGCGGCCGCACTTCACCGAGAACTCGTTCGCCGTCATCCGCTGCGGCGTCGACATTCCGTCGCCGATGAACAGGATGACGTTCCTCGGCTTCGCCGCCGCGCCCGCCGGCGCGGCGAAGGAAGCGAAGGCGGCGAGCAGGAACGCGAGCAAAATCGCAATTCGGCCCACGCGGTCACGCGGGACGCGTGACCCTACCGTGTTCGCACGGTATGCCCCTGCCGTGTCCGCGAGGTAGGGGCGAGCGTCCCGCTCGCCCGCATGAGCACAACAGATATTGTCCATCCTCATCGTCAGGCTTCCTTGTCCTGGGCGGCGACGGCCGCGAATTCGTCCAGCATCTCCTGCGACGGCCTCTTCGTGACGAGCGAAACGACGACCGTCGTCACGAACGCGAGCAGGAAGCCCGGCGCGAGCTCGTAGAGACCGAAGACGGGATGCTGCGCCGCGTAGCCGGAGAGGACGAACTTCCAGACGAAGCACGTCGCCGCGCCGACGGCCATGCCGGAGA
>CAVCXQ010000085.1:0-5704 GCA_963606275.1 uncultured Muribaculaceae bacterium
GTCGTTTTTCCGTCGTTCGGTGTCAGACGGGGACATTATACCATAAATGAGAATTATTTGCGGAAATCTTGCGGCGCAAGACATGATGGCATGGGGTCATGCCGCCATGGCATTGCGCACAGGCTAGCGGACGGTCAGGATGAAGCCGGGCTGCGCCAGCGAGAACACCCACTGCCGCGCCGGAAGTCCGCGCGTCTTCGTCAGGTCGTTCGTCTGCGCCGCCGCCTCCGTCGTCAACCCGAACGGCTTCTTCTTGCCGAACGTCTCGACGGGGAAAGAGTTCCAGTATTTCTGCTGCGTCTCCTCGTCCAGCGACGCCCACGGCGTCACCAGCGAGGCGTCCGCCAGGAACGCCCGCCACAGCGGACTCCCCGACGCCCCGACGTAGAAGCGCATCACGTAGTCCGCCGGCGCGCTGTCGCACGCGCCGTTGCTGTCGAAGGCGTAGAACATCCCGCTGGAGCCGTCGAACATGTCGCCCTCGAACGTCACCGACACCGGCTTGCCGCCGCCGACAAAGCGGTCGTCCTTAGTCCCGAACACCGCGTTCTTCGCCGACTCGACGTTCTTCCCGATGACGATGGTCATCGCCTCTCCGAGGCTCGCTCCCACGCCGGAGAACGCCCAGCGCGGCAGAGAGCGGACGCCCGGGCCGATCCTGATCTCCGGGCCCATCTTATTGCACCTGGCGAACTGGCCGCCGTCCGCGTCCAGGACAGTCTCCACCGGGTTGCCATCCGCGTCCGTCGCGAATCCGACGCTGATGCTCCCGGTCGCCGACATCTCCCACAGGAACGCATTGGATCCGATGTAGGTGACGCCGTCCGGCACCAGCGGCCAGATGAGCTGCCGTCCGCTGTTGACGATCGCGCGATACCCGATGCTCGTAAGCGTCTTCGGCAGCAGGATCTGCTTGGCCTCCTGGTTCCTCATGTCGAACACGTTGTTCGCGAACGCCGTGATCCGGCCGCCCTTCACCGGCTTCGTCCACAGGTCGAGGACGCCGTCCGAACGCAGCGACTTCAGGCTCGTCACGCTGATGGCATCCGCATCGCCGCTCGCGTTCATGGCGGTCTCGCCGTCCGTCACCACGCCGTCCTTGTAGACGAAGAACGACGACGTGAACGACGGCGAGACGGTCTTCACCCCGGACGCGACGACGCTCACGGAAAGGCTCTGGCGGTCTTCCTCGGCGACGTCGCCGGTCCAGCCGTCGAAGGTGACGCCGTCCGCCGGCGCGAAGGTCAGTGTCACCGTCGTGCCGGACTCGTATGTCCCGTCCGCGTTCGCAGCCGGCGAGACCGTCAGCGTTCCGAACTCCTCGTCTGGTGCCTCGACGTTCAGCACCGCGCCGGACGGCGTCTCGCCGTCCGTCACCACGTAGGTGCGCGGCAGCCCGCCGGTCACGGCGACGGTGATGCCCGCCGGCTCGCGCGCGTCGGAGCCGTAACGGTCGTAGTAGTTCTGCCTGTCCGTCTCCGAGCACTCGCTCCACGGCAGCACCTTCGTCGCGTCGTTGACGAAGGCGGACCACTTGAGGTTCGCGCCCGGCACCAGGAAGCGGCACTGGAGGTCGCTCCAGCCGATGAACGGATTCGTCCCCGTCGAGTAGGTGAACCATCCGCTCCAGGTTATTTCGCGAAGCTTCTTGCAGTTCTTGAAGAGCGTGTTGCCCTGTCCGTCCGTCGCGTCCGGGAGAGCGATGTCCGCCGTGCGTCGGAACACGACGTTGGTAAGAGAGCCCGACGCCTGCGCGAGGGAGCGGCAGAGGTTGGTGACGTTCTCGCCGAACTCGACGTAGCCGAGGTTGGGCGCCTTGTCCCAGAACACGTCAGCTCCGAAGGAGTTGACGCCCGGCCCGAAGCGGATGGAGTGCACCTTCGTGTTCCAGAAGGTGGCGAAGCCCAGCGGCGGCAGCGGGATCGGCTCGTTGGCGGAGTCGACGGCGAAGCCGATCTCGACGGCGTTGGTCATGTAGCAGCTCTGGAACGCGCGTTCGGGGATGTTGGTGACGCCGACTGGGAGGAGCGGCTCCACGACCTCCAGCTTCGTGCAGTTCTGGAACACGCCGCTCTGGCCGTTGCCGAACGTCTCCAGGGTGTCCGGCAGCCGCACGTAGGTCAGGCTCGCGCAGTTGACGAAGGCGTGGTAAAGCGCGGTGACGCCCTTCGGGAGGACGACGTTCGTAACCGCCGCGCCGTCGAAGGACTGTCCGTTGATGGCGAACGGGGAGGGGACCTCGTCCGGGAACTCGATCCGCTTGAGGGACGTCCAGTGGTAGAAGGTGCAGCCCTCCATCTTGGTCAAGGTCTCGGGGAGGAATACCTCCTCGCAGACGTAGTTCTCGCGGATGTCGGCGATCACCTTGATGTCCGGCGCGTTTTCCGGCAGCGCGGCGCGGCGGAAGTCGAGGCGCGTGGTGGTGCCGTGGACGGACTTGGAGAGCCTTCCGTCGGCGGAGAGGTAGTAGACGGACGCGGTATCCGCGCTGCCATCCGGGAGGATCTCGGCGAGCTGCTTCGTCGACTCGTCATACGTCCACTGGACGTCGGCGAGCGCGGCGGACGCGGCGACGGCGGCGAGGGCGGCGATGATGTTGAGTTTCATGGTGGGTTCCTTTCGGGGTTAGGGGAGTTAGTGCTTAGTGCTTGGTGCTTAGTGCTTAGTGCTTAGTGATTGATGCCGTGGCGACTAGAGCCTTTGTCGGTTGTCGGTCGTCTGTTGTCCTCGCGCCGCGCCGAGGACGTCGCGCCCTACCGACCGTAAGGCTGCCGCCCGTGATTGCGCTGCACGGCGGGGGCGGCGTGAGGGACGACAGTGGCGACAGAGACGCGAGGCGACATCCGGCGAAGCGGCGACAATCGCCGGCCCCGCGTCTCTGCCGTCTCTCACGCCTCTCACGTCGCGCACAAGGTCTCTGATGTCCCTCACGTCCCTCATGTCTCTCGCGTCTCTCGAAATTTTCCTTCTCCACCTTTCAACTTTCGTTGCGTATTATACCCCCCCCCCCCCGCGTTTTGTCAAGGGGGCATCTCCGCTGCGGAGGATGTGGTATAATTCGCGGTCTAGCCGCGCCGGAGGCGGCGCGGGGAAAGGAACTGCATGAAGAAGTGGAACGTGGCGGCGATACGCGCCGCCAAGGGCGTGGAGAAGCTCGGCTGCTGCACCGCATACGACGCGGCGTTCGCGCGCCTGGCGGACGAGGCGGGCGTGCCGATGATCCTCGTCGGCGACTCCATGGGCATGAACACGCTCGGCTACGCGACCACCCTGCCCGTCGAGATGTCCGACACGCTCGCCGCCACCGCCGCCGTCGCCCGCTCGGTGAAGGACGCGCTCGTCGTCGGCGACATGCCCTTCGGCTCGTACCAGTGCGGCGACGACGAGGCGATGCGCAACGCCGTCGCGATCCTCAAGGCGGGGGCGGACGCAGTCAAGCTCGAGGGCGGCGCGAGCGTCGCCGGGCTGATACGCCGCATGACGGCGGCCGGCATCCCCGTCCTCGCCCACGTCGGCATGACCCCGCAGAGCGTCAACGCCTACGGCGGCTTCCGCCGCCAGGGCAAGACGCGCGAGGAGGCGGACAGGATCCTGGCGGACGCGAAGGAGGTCGAGGAGGCCGGCGCGTTCGCCGTCACCCTCGAATGCGTCCCGTCGGAGCTCGCCGCCGAGATAACCGCCGCGCTGAAGATCGTCACGGTCGGCATCGGCGCCGGGCCAGTGTGCGACGCCCAGTGGCTGGTGATGCACGACCTGCTCGGGCTCAACGAGCGTCCGCCGTCCTTCGCCAGGAAATACGCCGACCTGGCGAAAGTGTCCCGCGACGCGTTCGCCGCCTACGTCGCCGACGTCCGCGACGGCAGGTTCCCGGCCTGACGGCGGAGCGCGCGATGAAGCGGATCGCCAACGGGCTGGTGGTCGACGGCTCCGGCCGTCCGGCGTTCGAGGGCGACGTCCTGGTCGACGGAGACCGGATCGCCGAAGTCGTGCCGCGAGGCGCGGACGCACCGGCGGCGGCCGGCGCCGGCGGGGACGTCGAGACGATCGACGCGGCCGGATGCCTGGTAACGCCGGGATTCGTCGACGCCCACGCCCACTCCGACGCCTACCTCGTCATCGAGCCGGACGCGCCATCGAAGGTAAGCCAGGGCGTGACCACCGAGGTCAACGGACAGTGCGGCGGCTCCGCCGCGCCGCGCTTCGGCGAGGCCCGCCTCTCCGGCGACTGGGCCGCCGTCCTCGGCGACCGCCTGACCTGGCGCTCCTTCGCCGAATACCGCGAGACCCTGGAGGCCGCCGGACCGGCCGTCAACGTCGTCCAGTTCGTCGGACACAACACGCTCCGCGCCTCGTCCGTCGGCTACGCCGGACGCGCCGCCACGCCGGACGAGCTTGCGCGGATGCGCCGCCTTCTGGAGGAGTCTCTCGACGCGGGAGCATGGGGTCTCACCACCGGGCTGATCTACCAGCCGGGGAAATATTCGACGCCCGAGGAAGTCGAGGCTCTTGCGTCCGCAGCCGCCCGGCGCGGCGGACTCTACGCGACGCACATGCGCTCCGAGGGCGACGCCATCCTGGAGGCGATAGATGAAGTCGTCGCGCTCGCCCGCCGCACCGGCATCCGCGCCGAGATCTCGCACCTGAAGACGAGCGGACGCAGGAACTGGAGCAAGATCGACGACGTGCTCTCGAAGGTCGAGTCCGGCATGGCGGAGGGCGTCCTCCTCGGCAGCGACCGCTATCCCTACTGCGCGGCGGGGACGGACCTCGACGTGCTGCTGCCGGACTGGGCGCAGGAAGGCGCCGCGCCGGCCGAATGCCGCCGCCTCGCCGACCCCACGCTTCGCGCGCGCATCGCCGCCGAGATCGACGCCTCAGGACGCGACTGGTCGACCGTCATGATCGGCGGGACGTGGGCGAAGGAGACAAAGCCGCTAAGCGGGAAAACGATAAGAGAAATAATCGAATCGTCGAATAATCGAATAATCGAATGGTTGAGCGAGCGAATGTGCGACAGGGGAGACGTGAGCGGCGTGAGAGACGAGAGTCTCATGTCTCTCACGCCCCTTCCGTCGCTCACGTCGCCAAAGGCTCTCACGTCGCCCTCTCCCCTTACCCCCGGCTCTTTGATCTGCGAGATTCTCTCTCTCGACGGGTGCAAGACCGGGGCGTTCTTCTTCGGGATGTGCGAGGAGAACCTCGACAGGATCCTGTCACGTCCGTGGATCGTGCCCGGCAGCGATGCGTCGATACGCGCTCCGTGGGGACCGCTAGGGACCGACCATCCGCATCCGCGGGCCTACGCGACGATGCCGGAGTTCTACCGGAGGCTGCGCGCTCTCGGCGTCTCGCGGGAGGAGGCGGTCGCGCGGATGACGTCCGTGCCGGCGCGGCGCTTCGGGGTCGCGGGGCGGGGCGTCCTGGAGCGCGGCGCGTTCGCCGACGTCGTCGTCTGGAACGAGGCCGAGTTCGCCTCGCGGGCGACATACGCAGACCCGCACCGCTTCTCGGACGGAGTCAAGCTGACGATGGTCAACGGCGTCGTCCCCTACGCCGGCGGCAGGTTCACCGGACGCCGCGCCGGCCGATTCCTGGAGCGAAGCCGGGGCGTAATTGGTTAGAAGTCGGCTGTGCGGTCGATGGCATTCCCCTAGAACGGCTCGCTGCGGGCAGAGATGCGCCGCAGAAGCGCAACGCGCTTCGG
>CAVCXQ010000086.1:0-5692 GCA_963606275.1 uncultured Muribaculaceae bacterium
TGCTGGTGATGACGTTCACCTGGCTCCTCGGCAAGCTCGAGCGCCACCTGCGCAAGACCGGCGCGGACGTCGTCCACAACGACTCGTGAGACGGAGGGACCGGGGCATGGAGTTCTGCGACAAGAACGAGGCGGCGCGGCTGCTGGCGCTGGCGGAGGCGACGCTGGACGAAGTCCTGCCGGCGGCGGGGGCGCGTCCCGCCGCGCTGGCGGACGCGATGCGCTACGCCGTCGGGTCCGGCGGCAAGCGGATTCGCCCGCTCGTCTGCATGGCGGCGTCCGTCGCCGCCGGCGGCGCGGCGGAGGACGCCCGCTACCCGGCGGCGGCGATCGAGATCCTGCACAACTACACCCTGGTGCACGACGACCTGCCGGCGATGGACGACGACGAGCTCCGGCGCGGACGCCCCACGGTCTGGAAGAGGTTCGGCGAGGCGAACGCGATCCTCGCCGGCGACGCGCTCCAGGCGCTCGCGTTCCGCACCGCCGCGAAGGCCCCGCGCAACGCCGCCGCGATCGTCGACGTCCTCGGCGAAGCCGGCGTCGGCGTCGTCCGCGGCCAGGTCGAGGACGTCAAAGAAAATAATCGAATAATCGAATCATCGAATAATCGAATTGACGAATCGTCGAATAATCGAACCGACGCTCGCCCGCATTCCACCTTTCCACTTTCCCACCTTTCCACTTTCGTCTACGAGCACAAGACGTCCGACCTTTTCGTGGCGGCGGCGAAGATGGGCGCGCTTGCCGGCGGAGGCTCGCCAGACTCCGTCTCGCGCCTGGGGACGTTCGCGCTGAACCTCGGCCTCGCGTTCCAGTACGAGGACGATCTCCTGGACGGAGACGGGATGTTCCCGCCGGACGAGACGGCGCGGCGGGCGGAGGAGACGACGGCGGCGGCCGTCGCCGCTCTCGACGGACTCCCCGGCGACGCATCCTTCCTGCGCGGCCTCGCGCAGTCCCTCGTCGGACGCAAGAAGTGACGATGGCGGACAAGCACGAGTTGCGCGAACGCTTCAGGCGCCTCCGTCGGGCGGTCCCGGCGGAAGTCCGCGAACGCGCCTCGCGCGACGTCTGCGCCAGGCTATCCGCCATGCCGCTCGGCGACGTCGTCGCCGTCTATCTCGCGACGGCGGACGAACTGGATCTCTCCGAATTCATCGCCGACGCGCTGTCGCGCGGCGTGACGCTGCTCGCGCCGCGCTGGACTGGCGACGGCTACGAACTCGCCAGGCTGCGGGGCCTGTCCCCGTCCGACGTCCAGCCCGGCCCGCACGGCGTCTTGGAGCCGCGCCTGCCCGAACCGCTGGGGTCTGTCCCCACGCCGTTGGGGTCTGTCCCCACGCCGACGGCGTGGGTCGTGCCGGGTCTGGCGTTCACGCGCGGCGGCGTCCGCCTTGGCTACGGCGGCGGATGGTATGACCGGATGCTCGGCGCGGGGACAGACCCCGCAGAGCGGCGCATCGGCGTGGCATATCCGTTCCAGGTCGTCGAGGAGCTTCCGTGCGAGCCGCACGACGTCCGCCTGACCGAGATCGTCGTCGCCGGCGAGGCGGAGATCAAGGAGGATGAGAAATGAGCAAGGTGCTGGAGTTCCCCGGTTTCGTCGACGTCCACGTCCATTTCCGTGACCCCGGCAATCCGGAGGCTGAGACTACCGCGACCGGGCTTGCGGCGGCGCGGCGCGGCGGATTCGCCGCCGTCGTCACCATGCCGAACACCAACCCCGCCTGCGACTCACCGGAAGCGATGGCGTATCAGCGAGAGGAGTGGGAGAAGTTCGAGAAGGACAGAGGACAAAGGACAGAGGACAAAGGCGTTCCTCTTCTCTTCCCCTCGGCGTGCATCACGCGGGGGCGGATGGGGCGCGAAGTCGCCGACCTGGAGGCCCTCGCCGCCGCCGGCGCGGCGTTCTTCACCGACGACGGGACCTACGTCTCCGACGCGAAGGTGATGGAGGAGGCGATGCGCCGCGTCGCCGCGCTTGGCATGGTCGTCTCGCAACACGCGCTCGCGCCGGGGATCTCCGAGGCGGACTGCATTCGCCGCGACCTCTCGATCTGCCGCGTGACCGGATGCCGCCTGCACGTCCAGCACATCTCGACCGCCGAAGGCGTCTCCCTCGTCCGAGATGCCGTGCGCGAGGGGCTTCCCGTGACCGCCGAGGCGACGCCGCACCACGTCCTCCTCTGCCGCGACGACGTCGGCGACCCCGCGGCGCCGGACGCCGGCAACTTCAAGATGGCCCCGCCGCTCGCGTCCAGGGAAGACCGCGACGAGGTGCGTCGCGCGGTGAAGGACGGGCTTCTCATGTTCGCCACCGACCACGCCCCGCACGCCGCCGCGAAGAAGCTCGTCGGATACGAGAAGGCCGCCAACGGCATCGTCGGACTGGAGACCGCGATCCCCGTCACCTACCAGGCGCTGGTCGAGGAGGATGGGATGCCGGTCGAGAAGTGGGCGGAGGCGTGGTGGAAGCTCCCTTGCGCGATCCTGCCGTCCGCGCTCGCCGTCCGGCTGGTGGGAAGCGTGACCCGCGTGGTCGTCGGGGAGGAGCGCGTCGTCGAATGCTCTCAGTTCGCCTCGCGCTCCCGCAACTGCCCATACGGCGGACGCGCCTTCCGCGCCTGGCCGCAGACGGAGGTGGAATGATGTTCACGGGACTCGTCCAGCGCATCGGCACCGTCAGGCGCGTAAGCCGCGGACGCGGACTCGTCGTCGAGGTGGAGGCGGACGTCCCGTGGGAGTCTCCGCTCGTCGAAGGCGAGTCAATCGCGGTCGACGGTGCCTGCCTGACGGCTGCCCGCTGCGCCGGTTCGCGCTTCACGGCGGACGTCCTGCGCGAGACGGAGGAGCGGACTTGCCTGTCCGATCTTCTGCCTGGCGCGAAGGTCAACCTGGAGCGGGCTGTCCGCGCCGGCGACCCGCTTGGCGGACACGTCGTGCAGGGCCACGTCGACGCGCGAGGCGTCGTCGCGGCGATTTTGCCGAAGGGGCGCGACCGCCAGATGCGGGTGAGGTGCGGACGCGTAGTCGCCGCGCAGAGCGTCCTGAAAGGCTCGGTGACCATAGCCGGAGTGTCGCTCACGGTGTCCGCCCTCGGCGACGACTGGGTCGGCGTCGACCTGATCCCGACAACGGCGCGCGAGACGACGCTCGGCGCGAAGCGCGTCGGCGACGCGGTGAACGTCGAGAGCGACGTCGTCGGCAAGTATCTCGCCAAGAACACGTCGGGGCGCGGACTGACCGAGGACGCTCTCGCGGAAGCGGGGTTCTGCTGATGAAAGCCGCATTCATCGCCGCGCTTGCCGCGCTTCTCGCCGGCTGCCACGTCGACCGCCGGCATTTCGCCATCGTGCCGGAGAAAAACCAGGCCGTCAGGGCGCAGAGCGGAGACCGCTTCCTCTTCGACCTGGAGGAGAACATGACGACCGGCTACGAATGGACTGCGACCTGCGACGACTCGGACGTCGACGTCAGGATCAAGCACGTGGCAGGGGAATCGAACGACGGGATGGTCGGCGTGCCGGGCGTCGCCAAGGTCGAGATCCGCGTCCGTCGCGGATACGACGGGCCGTCGGCGATACGCTTCCGCTACAAGCGTCACTGGGAGAAGGAGGCCATCAAGTCGTTCACGGTCACGCTCTACAAGCAGACCGGCGACCGAGCCTTCTGGGAATAGCCGCGTTGTCTCCGCAAACCGTTCACGGACTCTGCACCTGCTGCGGCGCAGGGGCGGCAGACGGCAGGGCGAGGACGGCGAAGAGCGCGCTGTGGTCGGAGAGCTCGTCGCTCGGCACGACGCGCGGCGGAGCGACGGCGGAAAGCCCCCTCGCGAACACGTAGTCGAGGGCGCTGTCGCCCCACTTCTTCGACGGATGCGTCCCGCGCCGTTCCGGCGGCAGCAGCGCGAGGACGTCCAGGAAGCCCGCCTCGTCGAGCATCGCGAAGATCTTCTCGTCGCGGAACTCCTTGCGCCAGCGGTCGGCGTTCATGTCGCCGGCGACGACGACCGGGCGAGCCGCTCCCGCCCCCGCCTCGGCGGCGAGCAGCTGGCGGACGGCCTCCGCGCGCTTGGCGCGGTTCAGCGCGGCGGCCTCCTTCGTCGTCGCGCCGTAGTTGGACTTCAAATGGACTGCGTAGACGGCGGCGGTGGTCGCCGGCTCCAGGACGACGTTCGCCCAGGCGAAGCCGCGCGGCGGCGTGGACTTGCCCGCGCCCCGGAACTTCGTCCAGCCTGCCGCCGCTACCGGCAGCGTCGTGGCCACCACGTCCTGCTGCTGGTCGAAGCGGTCGCGCCGCCGGTAGGCGGACACCGAGGCGACGACCAGGTTCGTCCGCCCCAGCGCCGCGATCTGCGCGACCAGGTTCGACGCGGCGTTCAGCCGGATCTCGTTCAGGCAGAGGACGACGTCGTTCGTCCGAAGAGGGTCTGCGGAGTCCAGTCCGCGCGCGAGCATCTTCGCGACGGCGGCGGACGTCGCCGCCTCGACGTCCGGGTGGGCGCGGTGCTCGGCGCGTCCGGACGGAAACCAGTTCCCGTTCCAGGTGCCGACCACGACGGCGGCGAGAATGGCGAAAAGGGAATGCATGGATCAGAACCCCGGCAGGTTGAGCTGCCCCGACACGCAGACCTTGCGTCCCTTGGAGAGCGTCCGGTCGGAGGTGTCGTAGACGACGAACTTGAAGCCCTCGAAGCGCTTCGAGAGCTCGCTGCTGATGAACTTCGAGACCGACTTCACGTTGCCGACGTCGTCGTCGGAGAAGCCGATCGACACCGGGCGGTCGAGGCGCCCGGAGCGGCGGAGCATGTGGAATACGTGCTCGACGAAGTCGCGGATGGCGAACTCCTTGGCCAGCTCCGGGCGGGAGACGGACGACGCGACGGCGAGCTTCTCGCGGTAGATCGGGTCCTGCGCCATGCGCTCGCGGAAGCCCTCGTAGGTGACGGCGGAGTAGCGGCAGAGGCGAAGGTAGTAGTCGAGCTCCTCGGCGTCCGTGCCGAACTCTCCGTCGCCGACGCCGTCGATCCAGCGGCGGTAGCCGCGGACGCTGGACATCATCTCGGCGCGGTCGTCGTCGGACAGGGCGCGGTCGATGAACATCCTGACGGCCTTCTCGATCGTCTGCGGGGAGTGTCCGCGCGCGGTGACGATGGCGAAGAGCCTGCCTTCGCGGAGCGTCTTGCGCAGGGCGTTGAAGCTGGGACCTGGGCGCTCGCCGCGCTCGACCTTCTCCAGTGCGGCGCGGGTGTCGTCGAGGAACGTGTTCCTTGCGGCTGCTCCAGGGCCGGACTCCGGCGGGTCGGCGAAGTTGCGGAACGCCTCCGACCAGACTCCGCCCGGCGCTCGGTAGTGCTCGACGTCGGCGCGGACGAGCGCGAAGGTGGCGGTGGAGACCTCGACCGGGCTCCACCTGCCGTCGTCGCCGAGCCGCTCCATGCGGATCTTCGTCGGCATGTGGAGGATGTTGTCGTCCCAGTCGAAGATGTAGTACTTGAAGTCGCGCGAGGCGACGTCTTCGTTTACGTATGGGATCGGCTTCTTCACCGGCCTGCGCCGCCGGCGGCGCCGCGCCTCCGCGATGGAGGCGCGGGGGCGGCGTCGCGAGGGCTTACTTCCTGAAGCTCTCCTCGACCGCGACGGCGACCGCGACGGTCGCGCCGACCATCGGGTTGTTGCCCATGCCGATGA
>CAVCXQ010000087.1:0-5689 GCA_963606275.1 uncultured Muribaculaceae bacterium
GTGGAACTACCTCGCTGCGGCCGCCTGCATCCTCGCGGCCGTATTCTTCATCTTCTGCGGGAAAGGCTGACGGCCAACCGCACGCAGCCGAAACAGCGGCTTTGTCAATCGCCGTGTGCGCTGCTCGACGACCCGCGCGTTCAGATGACCGGGCGCGTTTGTCAGATGCTCTGCCTGACGGCGGCGAGCGCGTTTGTCAGTCGCGACGACTCCGCCTCGGCGAAGATGCGAATCATTGGCGTCAAATCGCCGTCTCGGTGAAACGCCGTGAACGCCGCATAGTAGTCCGCTCGGTCTTCATACTTGACGCTCACAGGAAGATATCCCGACCGCATGAGGATGAGGTTCGCCAAAAGCCGCCCCGTGCGTCCGTTGCCGTCGATGAATGGGTGAATCGCCTCGAAGCGGATATGGAAGATGGCCGCCGCCACGAGCGGATGCAGATGCGTTCCCTTCAAATCGCGCACCCAGGCCTCCATCTGCGGCGCGATGAGATACGGCTGCGGCGGCACATGCACCGCCCCCGTGATGACGACCGGGATGCGGCGGTAGATGCCGCGATCCAGTGGTCGGTCGGAAAGCACCAGCGAATGCAGATCCTTCACGAACCGTTCGCTGATGTCCTCATGTCTGCCGACGGCTTCTTCAAGAAAAGCAAAAGCGTCGCGGTGTCCGATGGCCTCAAGATGGTCTTTCAGCGGCTTCTTCCCGATCGTCATCCCTTTAAGGACGAGTGCCGTTTCGCTCAGGGTCAGTGAATTCCCTTCGATGGCCGTCGAGTTGTGGGTGTAGTCGACCATGAACGCCTCGCGCAGTCTTGCCTTCTCGCCGGGCGTGAGCGGACGGTGGCATTCCCATTCTGACTTCAGGGCGTCAATCCGAGACACGAGCGCGACCAGTTCCTTCGGAATGCCTCGCATACGCATGGTGCGTCCATCGGCTGGACGAGGGCGATCAGAAGGAATTCGCCAGATCTTCCCTTCCCGAAGCGCATCGGCGACCTTTCCTTCCGCGCAGAGCATTCGGACTCGGCGTTCGGAAATCTTCCACTTTTCGGCTGCCTCACGCGCAGAAAGCCATCTGTTTTCTGAAGAACTCATGCGCATAATATACCAAACATTCGGAAGGAAAGCAACACGCCATAGGCATATTCGAGCCGCCTATCCTTCCGAACGCGAACTACCGCTCCTTTATTCGAGTTTTCGAGAGCAGTATACCATATCGTGCGCCAACCCGCCGTAAAAAGCGACCCATCCTTCTCATTTTCGCGAACGTTCGTTCGCAAATCAAAGAAACGCACTCCGCGCCCACCGCCAGGCAGAGCGTCGAGAGATTGACCCAGCCCGCTGGCACGGAATCTGCTATAATCTCCCCTGAATGGAAATACAGCTGACAAAGACGAAGACGATCACGATCGGCGGCGGCGCGAAGAAGGCGAAGCGCCGCGCCGCGCTGGACGTCGTCGGCCTCGACCTGTTCTCGTCCGCCGCCGGCGCACGCGGCGTCCCCGCCGTGCGCCTGACGGAGCGCAAGGGCGTCCTCCGACTTGCCGCGCTCGGATTCGTGCCGCCGCCGGCCGCCGCGCTGCCGACGTCCTGGGAGGAGGCGGCGAAGACCTGCTCCTGGTCTCTCCCCGCGCCCTTCCAGGCCCCGCACGCCGCGATCGCCGTCACCTCGCCGGACATGTTCGTCGCGCAGACGACCCGCGAGGCGTTCAAGTCCGACTTCACCTCCGGCTCGCACCGCGGCGAGTCCGACCCGGCGGCGGCGTCCGACGGACAGAAGGCGAAGAAGTTCGGCATCCGCCGCGACAGCACGCCGCGCATGGCCCCGCCGCAGGCGGCGCAGAGCCAGTCCTCCGCCCCGAAGGCCGCGCCCGCCGCCCCGCTCCCAGACCCGGAGCCGGGCGTCCCCGTCTCCAACGGCGGAACGCGCTTCGTCATGAAGCCGCTCCCCGACTCCGACGACTTCGTGCTCGAGGCCGGGATGCCGGAATACCAGGTGCTCTGGCTCTCGCGCCTCCTGCCGGAGGGCAAAAGGCCGACCGCCGCGTCCATCCAGCCTGCCGTGTCCGCGCTCGCCGCGAGCGTCGTCCGCCAGCCGTCGTTCGCCGCGAAGGGCGCCTCGCTCGCGCTCTTCCTGGAGGACTCCGGGGCGCGGATCGTCGGCTACCGCGACGGCGACGTCGTCCTCTGGCGCGACTGCCGCCGAGCGCCGGGCTGGCTTCGCATCCGCACCGCGCTCAAGAAAGGGCTGGGGCTGGACGACGAGGCGGTCGTCTCCGTCCTGGCGGACACGCTCATCGACCCGCGCCCGGCGCTGGAGCCGGCGATCGCGCCGCTGCTCGACGAGCTCGCGGTCTCGCGCGACTACCTCGTCGGCAAGCTCGGCCTGGAGGTGAAGTCGGCGATGGTCATGGGGCTTCCCGCCGGCGGGGACTACTGGAGCCGGATATCGGAGGAGCGCATCCGCCTGCCTCTCGTCGCGCCAGGCCCCTTCGACGGAATCAAGCGAGCGGAGAAGATGCATCTCGACGATGGCGTCGACGTCGGCGCGAACGCGTTTCTCGGGGCGCTCGGCGCGGCGCTCGCGTATCTCGGCGAGGAGGCCGACTGACATGGCGCGCAAGGCATACCACCTCAACCTGCTCATGGAGAGCGAGCGTCTCAGCTCCTCCCCGGTGCGCTTCCGCGTCATGCTGCCGATCCTCGCCGCGCTCGCGGCGCTCGGCATGGCCGTCTGGTGGCTGACCCTGCTCGGGCAGCTGATGCTCGCGCAATCGAGCGAAAGCCGCCTCAAGGGCGAGATCGCCGCGCGCGACGCCGCGCACAGGTCGGTGCGCGAGCAGATGGCGAAGACCGCCGAGCTCGAGGCGCGCCTCTCGCAGCTCAACTGCTACAGCAACTCGATCGTCCGCCGCGGCGAGCTGCTGACGAAGATCGCCGAGGCGATGCCGCTCAAGGTCCAGCTGGCGAAGCTGGAGATACCGCCGCCGGAGCCGCCGAAGAGGCCGGTCCCGCCGAAGCCGAAGAAGGGAAAGAAGGCCCCGCCCGTGTTCGGCCCGACCGGATACGTCGAGCGCGCCTCGCTCGTCCTCGCCGGACGCGCCACCAACGCAGCCTCGATCCAGTCGCTCATGGAGGCGCTCGCCGGCGACTCGTTCACCAACGACGTCGTGGTCACCCGCGACAGCCCAAGAGTCCGCGTCCGCCAGGACGTCACCCGCGCCCCCGGCGCGCCGAGGATGGACGCTTTCGACATCGAATGCATCCTGTCCGAAAGGAGGTTCGACAAGTGAACCTCCAGAACATGGCCCCCAACGCGAAGCGCGCGGCGCTCACGGCCCTCGGGTTCGGCGGGCTCGCCGCCGCGCTCTACTTCTTCGCCGTCGAGCCGACGGAGTCAAGTCTCTACAAGGCGCGGCGATCGCTCGAGGCGCAGGGGCTCAGGCACCGGACGATGATGGCGGACATCGGGCGCGCCGACCAGGTCAAGCAGCGGCTTGAGGAAGCCGAGGCGCGCGTCGCCGACTACGAGCGCGCCGCCATCCGCCCGCTCCTGGCGTCCAACGCCATGCGAGCGAGGTCGCTGGTGGACTCCATCGCGGCCGGCTGCGAGCTCTCCGGCATGGAATACGAGGCGCTCGCGCCGCTCGACCTGCCGATCGTCGGCGCCGTGCCGCAGAGGAAATACGCGCGCTGCCCGATCCGCATCACCTGCGTCGGGTCCTACCAGAGCGCGGTCACGTTCGTCAGGTGCATAGAGAAGCAGTTCCCGCTCGTCGCGGTCGAGTCGCTGTCCGTCGCCTCGCGGCAGGACGCCGCCGCGCAGCAGGTGTCGATAGTCCTCGAATGGCCGATGGCCAAGCCGGAGGTGGCGAAATGACGGCGATGCCCAGTCTCACACGGAGCCACGGAGCCACGGAGCCCGGGAGGTCGATGGCATGAACGCGATCGTCCTGATCCTGGCGGCGGCGACGATACCGCTGCGGAATCCGTTCTGGCCGGTCGGCCACCGCGGGACGCCGGAGGCGATCGGCGACGAGCCGCGCGTCCGCATCGCCGCCGAGCAGGCGGCGGCGGAAGAGGAGGAGGCGGACACCGGTGCGGGGGCGGCCGCGCTCGCCGCAGCCGCCGCGCAGGACGCCGACGACGCGCAGGCGGCGGAACGCCGCTGGATCGCCGCCCGCAAGTCGCTCCGCATCGGCGGGCTCATGAAGTCGTCCGGCGACGCCAACCGCCAGTCGGTGGCGATCAACGGATACGTCTACGGCGACGGAGACCTCGTCTCGGTCAACCACGACGGGTGGCGCTTCACCTGGCGCGTCAAGCGCCTCACCGAGAACAAGACCCTCCAGCTCGTCCGCATCCGCGCCCGCGAGCTCGACCCGGAGGACGAGCCGGGAGGCAGGAGAAAATAGTTTTTTTTACTACGGAAAGAAACGGAAGGAAGCGGAAGAAACGGAATGAACGACAACGACCAGACCGCACCTCGGGTTGCGTGGCCGATTATACGATTTCTCGCCCACTCGCGCTCTTCGGCTTCGAGTCGGCACTCGTTGCCGTCGGGCGAGAAACCTAAATCGGCCACACTTCGGTCGAGAGAGTGTCTGCGGAACCCTTCATCCGAGATCTGCCGCGGAAGACGGCTACGAAATCAGGCGGAATTCCGTTCACACTCTTTCAACCAAGGCGCGGCCGATTTAGGCTTTTTCGCCGTCGTCAATGAACGGCATTCAAACGGCGATGGGCGTGAGTGGCGAAAAAGGCGTATAATCGGCCGCATCCGTCGGTCGGTTGACTGGTCGGTTCCGTATTCTTCCGTCGATTTCCGTAACTTCCGTAGTAAAAAACTGCCGTCACAGGGGATGGTGCCAGAACTGCTGACGAGCATTCCTCTAAAATTGCAAACAGTACAATCCGAAGTCGAATAGGAGAACGAACATGAAAACGACAATCGCCGCCATCGCGATCTTCGCCGCGCTCGCAGCCTCCGCGCAGGAGGCGGACGCCAACGGCGCGCCTGGGACGTCGCGCCCTACCGAGCCCGCAGAGTCAGTCCTCGACGACGTCGCCGAATCGCCAGCCGCCGAACCCGAACCAGCTGCCGCGCCCACCCCCACGTCCCCGACGCCCCTCGCGTCCCCCACGTCGCCCCAACCAACCGCCAAGCCCGCCCCCGCCGTCGACACAGACGGCGCGTCGGGGACGCCGCGCCCTACCGAGACCCCCGCTGCCACCACGGACGAGATCGACCTCGAGGAGATCGACGACTCCGCGCTCGCCGCCGCGCGCCCGCAGGTCACGGCAAAGGACGACGACGGACAGAACAAGCGCGTCGACGTCGACTGCGACGAGGCGACGCTCGCGGACATCCTCCGCCAGTTCCGCAAGACGACAGGCGAGAACATCATCGTCGGAGAGACCACCAACCTCCAGCGCCGAGTGTCAGTCACCCTCCGCCGCACACCGTGGCGCCAGGCCCTGACCGCGATCCTCAACTCCAAGGGCTTCCGCCTCGACGACCGCGACGGCATCTTCCGCGTCGTCGAGGACAAGCAGGTAATCCCCGTCGTCACCCAGACCTTCTCGCTCAACCACGCCTCCGCCAAGGAGCTGGCCGATCTTTTCAACTCCTCCTACGGCGTCAAGGGCAAGGACGGCAAGACCGTCCGCAAGATCGCCTCCTG